>JAOPUQ010000256.1 GCA_025963425.1 Modestobacter sp.
CGACCGCGATGTTGAGGAACGTGATGGCCCGGTACCTGCCGGTGAACAGGTCCTTGAAGCGCATCTTCTCGGTGGGCGCGGCGACACCCGACCGCTTGGCCTCGGCCTGGGCCTCCAGCCACATCGGCGACTCCTCGACCTTCCGGAGCACGAAGAGGCTCAGGGCGGCACCGAGCAGCCCGGTGAAGAACATGACGCGCCAGCCCCAGCCGTTGAACGACTCGCCCGGGAACAACTGGGTGATCACGATGAAGGCGATGCTGGCCATGGCGGCACCCAGCCCTGCGCCGCCCCCGCCGACCAGGCCGCTCATCAGCCCACGCCACCGCGGCGGGACGCTCTCGGTCCCCAGGGTGTGCGTCGTCGCGGTCACCCCGCCGACGAACAGGCCCTGGACGATCCGGATGGCGATGAAGATGATCGGCGCCGCCACCCCGACCGCGTCGTGGCTGGGCACGAGGCCGAGCGCCGCCGTGGACAGGCCCACCCCGGCGAGCACGGTGACCATGATCTTCTTGCGGCCGATGCGGTCGGCCAGCTCACCGAAGAAGGCGGCGCCGCCGGGACGCATGACGATGCTGACGGCGAAGGACGCGAAGACGAGCGCCAGGCTCAGGGTCTCGCTCTCCGCGGGGAAGATGACGGAGCCGACCGGCCCCGCGACGTAGAGCAGCAGGAACAGGTCGAACAGGTCGAAGGCCCATCCCATCACCGAGGCGAAGGCTGCGGGCAGTGGGGACCGGGCGGCGGGCGGGGCGGGGTGCTGGGGCATCGGGTCACCGGGTTCTGTGAGCGGCTGATGTGGTGTGGGGCAGGGGAGGGCGCGGGTCAGCGGACGGCGAGGGCGTCCTCCCAGCGCGTGCGGGCGGCGATCATCCGGCGGTAGGGGAGGAGCAGCTTCGGGGCGTTGACCGCGAGCGCGCCGACGAGGGTGTCGCCGTCCCGGTACACCGCGACCGTCGCGTCGGTGGCGTCGTCCCGGTGGATCACCCGCACCGCGTCGGCGTGCGGGCTGGGCCGCCCCGCCACCTGGATGCGCGACCCGTACTGGTCCGACCAGACGTAGGGCACGGGGGAGTAGGGCGCAGGTGCGTCGCCGGCCCCGTAGTCGGCGAGCATCGTCCCGACGGCCGCGATGGCCTGTTCCCGCGCGTTGGTCCAGTGCTCGATCCTGGCCCGGACGCCGAACAGGCCGTTGTGCCACCGGGCGACGTCCCCGGCGGCGTACACGCCCGGCGCGCTCGTCCGGCAGAACGGATCGCAGACCACGCCGTCGTCCAGCTCGATGCCCGAGCCCGACAGCCAGTCGGTGGCGGGGACCGAGCCGATCCCGACGACCGCAAGGTCGGCGTCGACCGTCGCGCCGTCGCTGAGCAGCACCCGCTGCAGCCGCCGGTCACCCTCGAAGGCGCGCACCGTGACCCCGCACCGGACGTCCACCCCGTGGCGCAGGTGCAGGTCGGCGCAGAGCTGGCCCATGCGTTGCCCGAGCCCACGGGACATCGGCACGGGGAGCGCCTCGACCATCGTCACGGACAGGCCCCGGCGGCGGGCCTCGGCGGCGACCTCGGCACCGATGAACCCGCCGCCCACGACGGCCACCCGGGGCGACCGGTCGAGCGCCGTCCGGATCGCCAGGGCGTCGTCGAGTGTCCGCAGGGTGTGCACCCCGCTGAGCTGGGCCGGGTGCGGGATCTGCCGCGCCGTCGTCCCGGTGCACAGCAGGGCGGCGTCGTACCCGAGGGTGCTGCCGTCGGCGAGGGTGATGTCCCGGGCGACCGGGTCCAGCCAGACGGCCGGCTGACCCAGCCGCCACTCGAGGTCGAGCCCGGCCAGGGCCTCGGTCGATCGCAGCTGCGTACGGTCGGCCGCCCAGCCGCCGGAGAGCAGGTGCTTGGACAGCGGCGGGCGGTCGTAGGGCCGGTGCCGCTCGGCGCCGAGCATCGTGATGTCGCCGCGGAAGCCGCGCGCGCGGAGGGACTCGGCCGCGGTGATCCCGGCGAGCGAAGCCCCCACGATGGCCACGCGCCGCAGCCGCGGGCGCTCAGCCATGGACGACGATCGCGGCCACCGGGCAGCTCGCCGCCGCGGCCTCGACGTCCGCGCGCTGGTCCTCCCGCACCTCCTCGACCAGCAGGACGGCGACGCCGTCGCCGCCCAGGTCGAACAACTCGGGTGCGGTGAGCACGCAGTCGCCGTAGCCGCAGCACTTGTCCGGGTCGACGGTGATCTCCACGGGGTGTCCTCCCGTCACCAGGTGACGGGCAGCCGGCGGACGCCCAGGTGCCGGCCGCCGCCTTCCAGCGGACTGGTCCGCTCGACCTCGCCGTCGACGTGGAAGCCGGGGATCCGCCTGAGCACCGTGGTCAGGGCGATACGCATCTCCGCCTTGGCCAGGGGCATCCCGGGACAGCTGTGGATCCCGGCGCCGAAGGCCAGGTGCCGGTTGGGCTTGCGGTCCAGGACGACGACATCCGGGTCGGGGAACACCGCGGCGTCCCGGTTCGCCGAGCCGAACAGCAGCATCACCCGTTCGCCGGCCCGGACCAGCTGGTCGGCGATGGTGACGTCCTCGGTGGCCACCCGGGGGAACCAGTGCAACGGTGCGTGGAACCGCAGGATCTCGTCGATCGCCACGGGGATGCCGGACTCGTCCTCGAGCAGCCGGGCGTGCGTCTCGGGGTGCTCGGCGAGGTAGAGCAGGGCGTTGCTCAGCCCGAGCGCGGTGGAGTCGTGGCCGGCGTAGGTCAGGATGAACATCATGTTCGCCAGCTCGTGGTCGGTGACCTGGAGCTCGGCGTTCATCTGGAGCAACTGGGAGATGAAGTCGTCGCCCGGGTTCGCGCGGCGCTCGGTGAAGACCTCGATCCAGTAGTCGCGGACGCGCCGGATGACCGCCTGGCCGGCCTCACCGGAGGAGTTCTCCAGGAACTCCAGGGAGTAGCCGCGGATGTCCTCGGCGTGCTGCGGCCCGAGCCCGTAGAGCTGGGTGATCACGTCCAGCGGGAGCGGGATGGCCATCTGCTCGACGAGTTCGGCCCGGCCGGCGCCGATGAAGCCGTCGACCAGTGCGTCGACGGTCGCCTGGATCGCCGGCTCCATCCGCTTGGCCGCCGCCGCGCTGGTCAGCGGGGCGATGAGCTTCCGGAACGCCCCGTGCTGCGGGGGGTCGTAGTCGATGGGCGGGAACCGGTGCTCGGAGACGGCCGGCACGTAGACCCCACCGGTCGACGAGAAGCGGGCGTGGTCCATCGCCGCGGCGCGGACGTCGTCGTACCGGGACAGCGCCCAGTAGCCGCCATGCTGCTCGCCGCGCGAGACCGGACAGCTGCTGCGCAGCTCCTCGTACAGCTCGTAGGCCCGCTCGGGGGTGAGGTCGGGGGAGTGCGGGTCGAAGACGGGGCACTGCGCCCCGGTCGCCGGTGTTCCGGGCCCGGGGTCGTGGCCCGGCCGGGTGTCCTGGACGTCGGTCATGGTGTGACTCCTCCACGTCGTGGTTCCTGGCAGGTCCGGTTGCGCTCGCCCGTCCAGCGGCGCCCGTTCGGCACGTCCAGCCCGAGCAGGTCCAGCGAGCGGTGGACGGTGTCGTCGACGATCTCCTCGACCGACGCGGGTCTGGTGTAGAAGGCCGGCACCGGCGGCATCACCACGCCGCCGGCTTCGGTCACCTGGGACATCAGGCGCAGGTGACCGGCGTGCAGCGGCGTCTCCCGGAGCAGCAGCACGAGGCGACGGCGCTCCTTGAGCGTCACGTCGGCGGCCCGGACGACGAGGTCCTCGTCGTAGCTGTTGGCGATGCCCGACAACGTCCGGACGCTGCACGGGGCGACGAGCATGCCGGCGACGCGGAACGAACCGCTGGAGATGGCGGCGCCCAGGTCGTTGGGCGAGTGCACCACGCTCGCCCGGTCCCGCACGCTCTGCACGGAGAGGTCGGTCTCGTGGTTCAGCGTGGCGATGCCGGACCTGGTCATCACCAGGTGGGTCTCCACACCGGCCTCGGCGAGCTTGTCCAGGGCGCGGATGCCGTAGATGACGCCCGAGGCCCCGGTGATGGCGACGATCACCCGGGTGGGGTCAGGCATCGAGGGCCGGCACGAGTTGGTCCAGCAGCGACTGCAGCCGCTGCGGATCGCTCACCGCGGACCGCATCTCCGCGTACTCGCCCCGTGCCGCCGCCCCCACGGTGGCGTCGATCGCGAGCTTGGCGGTCACCCCGCCGGGCCCGGCGGAGGGGTCGAGGCCCCCGCCGCGCGTGCGCGGGACGACCAGCAGGTCGGTGTCGGCCTGGAACCGGGTCGCCACGGCCCAGCCGACCTGCTCGTCGTCGAAGACGTCGACGTCGTCGTCGACCAGGACCACCTGCTTGAGCGGCGCCAACGCGGCGAACAGCGCCATCGCCGCGTGGAACGCAACCCCCGGCTGGGCGTTGCGCAGCGAGACGACCGCGTGCATCCGGCACGACCCGGCCTCGGTGAGCCGGACCCCGACCGCGTTGACCCCGGCCCGGGCCAGTGCCGTCATGAGCCGGGCCTCGCGCGGCAGACCGCCCACCCAGAAGTGCTCCCGTCCACCGGAGAGGATCGTCTGGACGATCGGCTGTGCGCGGCGGAACCGCCGGGTCAGCTCGAGCACCGGTGCTGGCCCGCCGGGACCGTAGGTGCGGGGGTACTCGCCGAACGGGCCCTCCTGGGCACGCCGGCCGGCACGCAGGTGACCGAGGAGGACGAGCTCCGCCCGGGCGGGCACCGGCGTGGGGTGCCCCGGCAGTCGCACCACCTCGAGCGGGCGGGGGTGCAGTGCGCTGGCGATGCCCAGGTCGTCGCTGTCGGCCTCGGCCGGGGCCTGCGAGGCGAGGGTCAGGATCGGGTCCACCCCGATGACCAGGGCGACCGGCAGGTCCTCACCCTGCGCCTCGTGGGCGTCGAAGATCTGCCGGAGCCGGCCGGGGAGCAGCAGGGCCCGCAGCTCACGGGGCCCGGACACCTGTAGGCGATTGATCGACAGGTTCGTCAGACCGGTGCGGGGATCGCGGGCGCACACCAGGGCGGAGGTGATGTACCGACCCCCGTCGTGCTCGTGCTGAACGGGCAGCGGCAGGTCCGAGAGAAGGTCCCCCCCGTTCTCCTCGACGGCGGCCACGGGGGCGTCCCGGAGGGGCACCTCCACCAGGGGAGCAGGGGTGGCCATCGCCTCGCCGAGGCGGCGTACGACGTCGTGGTCCGGGCAGCCGAGGGCCAGGGCGAAGTGGTGCCGCAGTGCGACCGTGTTCCCGATCAGGGGGAAGGCCGCCCCCTCGACGTCGTCGAAGAAGACCGCCGAGGCACCGTCGCAGCTGGCCAGGACGGCGGCGACCTCCTGGTCCCCGCTGACCGGGCCGGGTAGCCGCCGCAGGTCGCCGCGCTCGGCCAGCAGGGCCAGCCAGCCACGCAGGTCGGGCTGGTCCGGCCAGCTGCCGCTCGTCGTCACGCAGTCTCCTCGATTGTCCTGAGTCCTGAGTCCTGAGTCCTGAGTCCTGAGTCCTGAGTCCTGAGGCGAGTCGCCCGAGCCGGGACCGGAGTGGCCACCGGCGCGGGGAGCGGACGCCGGCGGCTGGACAATCGCATCAGCAAGCATCCGGGACGCACCGTCTGAATAGGACTGTGCGGACAGTATGGTGTGCCTCGGGTCACGTCAAGAAAGCGCCGTGCACGACGGACCGGTGGCCCGTGCCGGCTCGGGCCGGGTCTCGCTGGGCTCAGCTCGGCGGCGGGGAGCCGGCCGCTGCGGCGGCGTCCGCCCCCGCCCCCGCAGGAGGCTCGTCGTCCACCGCGGTGCGCCCGTGCGAAGAGAGCTGCCCAGCGCCGGAGGTGGTCCAGAAGCTCGCGGGGGGAGTGGACGACGAAGTCCGCGCCGAGGGACCCCAGCGCCATCGTCGGCCAGCTCAGGTCGTCGGGGGAGGGGGCGATGCACCCGGGGCCAGCTGGTAGCCGCCGTCCACGCCGCGGCCGGCCGAGACGGGGAGCTCAGCTCACCCAGCCGGTCGACGTCCCGGTGCAGGGTCCGGCTCGAGACGCCCAGTCGCTCGGCCAGGACCATGCCGGGCCAGTAGCGCCGGCTCTGCAGCAGGGGCAGCAACCGCAGCGTCCGCGAGCTGGTTGGCCACGCGCCGAGGATGCCCGACACAGCGGACAGGAAGTGGCCGCAATTCCCCCTAGCGTGGTCCGCGCAGCAGACCGAGAGGGGTGGATGCGCCATGACCAGCACCGAGATCACCGCGTCGACGGCGGGCCGGCTGGACCGGGAGCGGGCGGACCTGCTGGAGAGCCTGGGCCGGCACCGGTTCTTCCTGCGCTACACCGTCGCCGGGCTGACCGAGGCGCAGGCCCGGCTGCGCCCGACCGCCAGCGCCCTGTGTCTGGGCGGGCTCATCAAGCACGTCGCGGCCACGGAGGCCACCTGGGCGGAGTTCACCCTGCGCGGCCCGGCCGCATTCCCGACGATGGACTGGTCCAGCCCGGAGGTGGCCGAGTCGTGGGCGGCCGAGCACGAGCTGCTGCCGGAGGAGACGCTCGCCGGGGCACTCGAGCGCTACGAGCGTGTGGCGGCGCGGACCGACGACCTGGTCCGCACGCTGCCGAGCCTGGACGCCGAGCACCCGTTGCCGGAGGCGCCGTGGTTCGAGCCCGGCGCCGCGTGGTCAGCGCGCCGGGCGCTGCTGCACATCATCGCCGAGACGGCCCAGCACGCCGGCCACGCCGACGTCATCCGGGAGAGCATCGACGGGCAGAAGACGATGGGCTGAAGGTCGGCGCCCTTGCCAAGGCGGTGATTGAGCACCGACGAGAGCGGATCGTCGACGATAAGCATTGAAGTGCTCGCAAGGAAAGTTGACGCGTCGTGGGAGCAGTGGCGTCATTGCCGACTCATCACGGCCTCGGAGGGCCGCGAACGTGGGCAGCTCGTACCTACTGCGAGGACGGCTCTCCGCTACTTGACATAATGTCGATTATCGGCGCATGCGATGAGCGCCGATCGGGGCTGATGATCCGCCGCCGTCCTGGTGATCCGACGTCGTCGATGTGCCAGGCGCCGACGGCAGCCGACCGACCCACCGCGTGAGATCGCACATCCGGCCACGGTGCCCGCTGTGGCCGGATGGGACGACCGACGACGCAGGCCGCCGACCCCGCACCTGCGCCTCGGGCTCGTCCAGCGTGGCGCTCCGGCCGTCAGAGCGCAGCCATGGCCGTCCGCCCGCCGGTGGTCGGCGGCCTCGGTACCGCCTCACCGGTCCGGCCGCGTCCATCCCCCCATCCAGCCACACCACCATGAATACGTCACGGTGACGGAACGGTGGTGATGCGCCCGGGTTCGACGCGCGAACATGCCGATCGCTTCGTAGGGTCGCCCCATGAAGATCCGACGCCCGGTGGCCGCTGTGTTCGTCGCGCTCGCACTGGTCGCCGGCGGCGGTTCGATGGCTGCCTGCAGCTCGGCCGGCGGCGGGACCGAGCGCAACGACGGCACGTCCGACGAGGAGAGCGGCAACACCTCGGGAAACGACCCGGGCGGCGTCTCGCAGGGCAATCTGCCGGACAACAGCGACAACGGCTGACGGTCCCGGGGGCGACCACACTCCCCCGGGACTCGGTTCTGTGGCCAGATTGCGTCACAGTGACGGAAGCAGGGCGCTCCGGCCGTGCGGGAGGGATCAGCCGGCTGATCGGCCGGACAACCACAGCCGGTCCAGCCGGCCGGTCGAGCGCACCAGGTCGGCCAGGGACCGCTCCAGCTCGGCCTTGGTCGGTTTCTCGGCGAGCAGCGTCTGGACGTCCTCGATGGCGCAGCGCAGCTGGTACAGCCGGTCCTGCAGACCGTCGAGCTCCGCCCGGGTCACCAGGACGACGTCCTCGCTCAGCCCGGCCTTCGCCGTCGCGGAGCGTTGCTCGTAGGCCCGCTGCCGGCAGGCCTGGCCGCAGTACAGCCGGGGACGGCCGACGGTCTCCTGCGCCGGCAGCACGCTGCGGCACCAGCCGCAGCGTCGCTCCTCGGCGTGCGCGGAGCCCGCGGCCCGTCGCGTCCGCCGGGCCGGCGCGCTGGTGTCTGCAGCCACGTCTTCGAACGGTAGACGGCCGGGACCGGCGGCCCGCGGCGGACACGCGGGAACGCCGCCGACCACCCGCCGGTGCAGGTCAGGACACCCCTGGTGGGAGCAGAGGCGATCGGCACTAGCGTGATCGTGTGCCGGGCTCGCGCTATGCCTTCCTCGACAGCCCGACGCCGCTGGCGATGGCGCACCGGGGTGGTGCCATCGAGCACGTCGAGAACACGATGCCCGCATTCGAGGCCTCCGTCGCGCTGGGCTACCGCTACCTGGAGACCGACGTCCGGGTGACCTCCGACGGGGTCCTGGTCGCCTTCCACGACCCGACGCTGGACCGGGTCACCGACCGGACCGGCCGGGTGGAGAACCTGCCGTGGCGCGAGGTGCAGACGGCGTTGATCGGGGGCCGGGAACCCGTCGTCCGGCTCGACGACCTGCTGGGGGCCTGGCCCGATGTGCGGTTCAACCTGGACATCAAGGCCGCCGGGGTACTGGCGCCGCTGGTCCGCGCCGTCCGCCGGCTCGGGGTCGAGGACCGGATCTGCCTGGCCTCCTTCTCCGACGCCCGGGTCGCCGCCGCCCGACGGCTCTTCGGCCCGGAGGTGTGCACGTCGCTGGGCCCGCGCGGGGTCGCCGCGCTGCGGTTGTCCTCCTATTCGCCGCGAGCCGCCGGTCTGGTCCGCATCCAGGCCGGCTGCGCCCAGGTGCCGCTGCACCTGGGTGGGCGGCCGCTGGTCGACGAGCGGTTCATCGCCGCGGCGCACGCCCGCAGCCTCCAGGTGCATGTCTGGACGGTCGACACCGAGCGGGAGGCCGCCGAACTCCTCGACCTGGGCGTGGACGGGCTGATGACCGACCGGCCGGGGATGCTGAGAGACGTGCTGAAGGACCGGGGCGAGTGGACCGGGGCATGAGCCTGCGGGCCCGGATGCGCGGCTGGCACCCGGCTCCCCCGCCGTTGCCCGAGCACCTGCAGGAGATGGTCGCCCCCGACGACCCGGAGTGGTTCGGCCGCGAGCTGGCCATCGCCGCGGCCCCGCCCTGGTGGTTCTGGCGTTTCCTGCTGCGGGCCTTCCCCTGGCTGGTCAGTGTGTTCGGCCGGGTCCAGGTCACCGGGCGCATCCGCGAGGACTGGCGGAACGGACCGCTGCTCCTGGCGGTCAACCACATCGGCGACTTCGACACCTTCGTGGTCGCGGTCGCCCTCCGCCGGGCCGGGGTCATCCCCCGGTTCATGGCCACCGGCGGCATCGTGGCCGCACCCGTCGTCGGACCGTTGCTCGAGCGGGCCGGCGGCATCCGGGTCGAGCGCGGCACCGACCTGGCCGCGCACGCACTCCGGGTGACCGAGGTCGCCCTGGCCGCCGGGGGCCACGTCGTCGCCTACCCCGAGGGCCGGGTCGGCCTGACCCCGGACGGCTGGCCCGAGCGTGGCCACACCGGCCTGGCCCGGATGGCACTGGCCGCCGCCGTCCCGGTGATCCCGGTGAGCCAGTGGGGCGCCCACGAGGTCCTGCAGTACGCCAACGACTGGGGCAAGCTGCGCACCGCTCTGGGCGCACTGTGGCGGCAGCCGGCGCTCAAGGTGCACATCGGGCCGCCGGTGTACTTCGAGGACCTGCAGCCCGGGCGCGGCGGTGACGCCCACCGTGCCCGCGCCCGGATCGCCGCCGCGCTCACCCGGGGCCTGGAGCCGCTGCGGGCCGGGGAGCCGCGGGACCGGATCGCCTTCGTCGACCCCACGCGGCCGACGACGGCGGTCGCCGCCTTCCCGGGAGGCGTCGTCCCGGACGACATCCCGTGATCGAGGTGCCCCGTTGCTGGACCGTTCCCCGGCCGACTGGCACCCTGCGCCGGTGAGCGAGCTGGCGAGCAGCACCAGGGACACCGCAGCGACACCGGACCGGGCACTGCGCCGCGAGCGGCGCGGCTGGTACTCCTACGACTGGGCCATGTCGGTCTTCAACACCACCGTGACGACAGTCTTCCTGGCCCCGTACCTGACCTCCGTGGCCGAGGCGGCCGCCGACGCGCAGAACCGCATCCACCCGCTGGGCATCACGATGCCACCGGGCAGTTTCTTCGGCTACGTGCTGTCGGTGTCGGTCGTGCTCCAGGTGTTCGTGCTGCCGATCACCGGGGCCGTCGCAGACCGCAGCGGCCGCAAGCGCCAGCTCCTGGCCGGCTTCGCCCTCCTGGGCTCGCTGTGCACGATGGCGTTGTTCTTCGTCGCCGGCGAGCGCTACCTGCTGGGCGCGGGCCTGTTCGTCCTCGCGAACCTGTGCTTCGGCGCCGCCACGGTCGTCTACTACTCGTGGCTGCCCGACCTCGCCGGCCCCGACGAGCGCGATGCGGTCTCCAGCCGGGGCTGGGCGTTCGGCTACCTCGGTGGCGCCGTGCTGCTGGCCGCCAACCTGGCGCTGTTCGGCCAGTACGAGTCGCTCGGCCTCAGCGAGGGCGAGGCGGTGCGCATCTGCCTGGCCTCGGCCGGCATCTGGTGGGCCGGGTTCACCGTCGTCAGCGTCTCCCTGCTGCGCAACCGGCGGCCGCACGAGGAGGCCGTCGCTGCCGGTGTGCGGACCGGTGCCCTGCCCGGCGGTTTCCGGCAGCTGGCCGGCACGCTGCGCGAGCTGCGTGGTTACCGGCTCACGCTGTGGTTCCTCGGGGCCTACCTGCTGTTCAACGACGGCGTGCAGACCGTCATCGGCGTCTCCGCGCAGTACGGCGCCGAGGAGCTCGAACTCTCCCAGTCCACGCTGATCTCGGCGATCCTGCTCGTCCAGGTGGTCGCGTTCCTCGGTGCGGTGACCCTCGGCAGGGTGGCCGGCGTGGTGGGCGCCAAGCGGACGGTGCTCGGGTCACTGGTCGTGTGGACCGGCGTCCTGGTCATCGCCTACTTCGTGCAGGCCGGGGCCGCTCTCCAGTTCTACGGCCTCGCCGTCCTGATCGGCTTCGTGCTGGGCGGCACCCAGGCGCTCTGCCGCTCGCTGTTCAGCCAGCTGATCCCGACCGGCCGGGAAGCCGAGTACTTCGGCTTCTACGAGATCAGCGACCGGGGCACCAGCTGGCTGGGGCCCTTCCTGTTCGCACTGACCTATCAGCTGACCGAGTCCTACCGGTACGCCATCTTCAGCCTGGTCTTCTTCTTCGTGGTGGGCGGCGTCCTGCTGGCGAAGCTGGACCTGCGCCGGGCGATCGTCGAGGCCGGCAACGTCCCACCGGAGCGTCTGTGACCGCCCATCCCCCGTCGTCGACCGCGACCGCACCGGACAGCGTTCCGGCCGCCGGGGACCGGCGCCGTCACCCGGCACCGGCCTCGCTGGTGTTCTTCCACGGCCCGATGGACTGCGGGAAGTCGACGCTGGCCCTGCAGGTGGACCACAACCAGAGCCGCCAGGGCCGGCACGGACTGCTGCTGACCCAGGGCGACCGGTCCGGGGCGCCGCAGATCAGCTCCCGGGTGGGGCTGCGCCGTGACGCGCTCGAGCTGTCCGACGCGACCGACGTCCGGCTGCTGGTCCGCGACCGCTGGGCGGCCGGGCATCGGGTGGACTACCTGATCGTCGACGAGGCGCAGTTCCTCACCGGCGCCCAGGTCGAGCAGCTGGCCGAGCTGGTCGACGAGTCCCACGTCGACGTCTACGCCTTCGGCCTGACCACCGACTTCCGCACCCGCCTCTTCCCGGGCACCCAGCGGCTCTTCGAGCTCGCCGACGACGTCCAGCGGGTGCAGGTCCAGGTGCTGTGCTGGTGCGGCCTGCCCGGGCTGCTCAACGGCCGCGTGGTCGGCGGCGCGCTGGTCCGGGAGGGCGCCACCGTCGTGGTGGCCGACACCGCGCCGGCGGCGGCGCCCACCCCCGGGAACGGCGGTGAGGAGGAGGCGGTGCGGTACCAGGTGCTCTGCCGCCGGCACCACGCCCGCGGGCAGCTGGGGCCGACGCCCACCGGACCCGGCCAGCTCGCGCTGCGCTGACCACCCGGACGGCCGGCGGGCTCACCCGCGGGGGGTGGCCGACGGCCCGTGTACCACTCCATGCGATGATGCGGAACTGACAACACGGAATCTTCATCGAAGATCTGTCGTTAGTACCCATGACTTCCCCCAGCCACGTGGCATGAGCGCGCGGCTGCCCGGGTAGCCAAGACCACCGACGAAGCACGAGAGGACGGTGTGCCATGGGCGAGCGATCCCTACGAGGTAGCCGACTGGGCAGCGTGAGCTACGAGACCGAGCGCAACACCGCGCCCATCGAGCGGCAGTACGCCGAGTACCGGTGCCCCCAGGGCCACCTGGTGACGGTGCCCTTCGCCGACGACGCCGAGCTCCCCGACACGTGGGAGTGCAAGTACGACGGTTCGGCCGCCAAGCTCGTCGGCGGCTCCGAGCCGGCGCCGAAGAAGGTCAAGCCCCCGC
>JAOPUQ010000262.1 GCA_025963425.1 Modestobacter sp.
CCCCGAAGGTCTCCCGGCCGGGGTGCTCGAAGACGATGTCGGAGTCGTCCCCGCCGGTCAGCTCGCGGATCTTCGCGCCCAGGCGCTGCCACTCCTTGGGGTCCTGGGTGTGCTCGTCCTTCCAGAACGTGTACCCCTCGGCCGATCGGTCGATGACCAGCTCAGCGCCCATGGCGCGCACGATGTCCGCCTTCTCCGGGCTGCTGACCACGCAGACCGGGATGGCGCCGCCGTTGAGCGCCATCTGGGTGGCGTAGGAGCCCAGGCCACCGGACGCGCCCCAGATCAGCACGACGTCGCCCTGCTTCATGTTGGCGCCGTTGTGGCTGACCAGCTGCCGGTAGGCGGTGGAGTTCACCAGCCCCGGCACCGCGGCCTCCTCCCACGTCAGGTGGGCGGGCTTGGGCATGAGCTGGTTGCTCTTGACCAGGGCGAGCTCGGCGAGACCGCCGAAGTTGGTCTCGAAGCCCCAGATCCGCTGCTGCGGGTCCATCATCGTGTCGTCGTGGCCGGCCGGGTCCTCGAGCTCGACGGACAGGCAGTGGGCCACGACCTCGTCGCCGGGCTTCCACTTGTTGACCCCGGGCCCCACCCGCAGGACGACGCCGGCCAGGTCGGAGCCGACCACGTGGTACGGCAGGTCGTGCTTCCTGGTGAGGTCGGAGACCTTGCCGTAGCGGGCGAGGAAGCCGAAGGTCGAGACCGGCTCGAAGATCGACGTCCAGACGGTGTTGTAGTTCACCGAGGAGGCCATCACGGCCACGATCGCCTCGCCGGGGCCGAGCTCCGGGGTGGGCACCTCGTCGACGTGCAGTGACTTGCGCGGGTCCTTGTCCTTGGTGGCCAGGCCCTCGAACATGTCCTGCTCGTCCTTGCGCACCACCACCGCGCGATAGGACTCCGGGACGGGCAGGCCGCCCACGGCGTCGAGCTGATCGGCGAGGATGGCGTCCTTGATCTCGTCCATGCGGGCTCCCGGGTCGTCGTTGGCTCGGAGGGGGCAGGTGCGGTCGGCGCGGATGTTACTGGTCAGTAGCGGGCCTGGGCCAGCCCACGCGGATCAGGAGCCGGCGGCGGCCGGCTCGACCAGCTCGACGAGCACGCCGCCGGCGTCCTTGGGGTGGACGAAGTTGACCCGGCTGCCGGACGTGCCCCGGCGAGGGGCGTCGTAGAGCAGGCGCAGGCCACGGTCGCGCAGCGTCGCGCTGACCGCCTCGACGTCGGTCACCCGGAAGGCCAGCTGCTGCAGCCCGGGCCCGGAGCGGCCGATGAACTTCGCGATCGTCGACTCGGGGGTCAGCGGCGCCAGCAGCTGGATGCGCGTCTCGCCGTCGCCGACGGCGAGCATCGCCTCGCGGACGCCCTGCTCCTCGTTGGTCTCCTCGTGCACCGACCGCACGCCGAAGGCCCGGTCGTAGAAGGCGATCGCCTCGTCGAGGTCGGGCACCGCGATGCCGACGTGGTCGATGGTGGTGAACAGGCCCGCGGGCAGGCCGGTGTGCGCGTCGTTGGTCACACCGGCATCCTGCCGCCGCGCCGGGGTGGCGCACAGCTTGTTGTGTCCGGGTTCACGAACAGCGCTCGCCGCGACGCTCCCACGACCGTCAGCGCGCCCTGGTCGGTGCAGGATCGCGGTTCGCGAGCGTGACGTGGGACACCAAGGCTTCGACCGCCGGGTTGTCGCCTTATCCTGGGCGGAGCCCGAGGCGCCGCCGGTGCCTGCGCGCTGTCCCGCGAAGCGGCCGCCAACGGCGGCGGCCGGAGCCACTGGAGGCCTCCCTTGAGTCAGCCCGCACAGCCCCGATCGGTCATCGTCAGCGGCGCACGCACCCCCATGGGGCGCCTGCTCGGCTCGCTGAAGGACTTCTCCGCCGCCGACCTCGGCGGGGTCGCGATCAAGGCGGCCCTGGAGCGTGCCGGCATCACCGGCGACCAGGTCGACTACGTGATCATGGGCCACGTCATCCAGGCCGGCGCCGGCCAGAACCCGGCCCGCCCGGCCGCGGTCGCCGGCGGCATCCCGATGACGGTGCCGTCGTTCACCCTCAACAAGGTCTGCCTGTCCGGCATCGACGCCATCGCGCTGGCCGACCAGCTCATCCGCGCCGGCGAGTTCGACGTCGTCGTGGCCGGCGGCATGGAGTCGATGACGCAGGCCCCGCACCTGCTGGCCAACTCCCGCACCGGCACCAAGTACGGCGACACGAAGCTCGTCGACGCGATGGCCCACGACGGGCTCACCGACACCTTCGACCAGGTGGCCATGGGCGCGCTGACCGAGGAGGCCAACTCCCGGTACGGGCTGACCCGCGAGGAGCAGGACGCCTTCGCCGCCGCCAGCCACCAGAAGGCGGCCGCGGCGCAGAAGAACGGCCTGTTCGACGAGGAGATCACTCCGGTGCTCATCCCGCAGCGCAAGGGCGACCCGATCGAGTTCCGCGAGGACGAGGGCATCCGCGCCGACACCACGGCCGAGAGCCTGTCCAAGCTCAAGCCCGCGTTCGCCAAGGACGGCACCATCACCGCGGCCTCGGCGTCCCAGATCTCCGACGGGGCCTGCGCCGTCGTCGTCATGTCCGCGGCCAAGGCCGCCGAGCTGGGCCTGACCCCGCTGGCCGAGATCGGCGCGCACGGCGTCGTGGCCGGTCCGGACGCCTCACTGCAGCAGCAGCCGTCCCGAGCGATCGCCAAGGCCTGCGCCCGGGAGGGGATCGACCCGGCCGACCTGGACCTCGTTGAGCTGAACGAGGCCTTCGCCGCCGTCGGCATCGTCTCCACCCGCGAGCTCGGCATCGACCCGGAGAAGGTCAACCCCAACGGCGGCGCGATCGCGCTGGGCCACCCGGTCGGGATGAGCGGCGCGCGCATCGTGCTGCACCTGGTGCTGGAGCTCGGCCGCCGCGGTGGCGGGGTCGGCGCGGCCGCCCTGTGCGGCGGCGGCGGCCAGGGCGACGCCCTGGTGCTGCACGTGCCCGCTCGCAGTTGACCGACTCGCCGGAGAGCACCGCAGTCCGGACGCCGGACCCCGCCGCCCGCCCCGGGCGGCGGGGCAGGCGTGCAGCGGACGTGGGCGCGCTGGTCGACCGGGCCCGGGACGGCGACGCCCGCTCGGTGGCCCGGCTGATCTCGCTGGTCGAGGACGCCAGCCCGCTGCTGCGCGAGGTGGCGGCAGCCCTCACACCGCACACCGGCCGGGCCCAGGTGCTGGGCCTGACCGGCCCGCCCGGCGTCGGCAAGTCGACGACGACCACCGCGCTGGTGAGGGCCTACCGGGCCGCGGGCAAGCGGGTGGGCGTGCTCGCCGTGGACCCCTCGTCCCCCTTCTCCGGCGGAGCGCTGCTCGGCGACCGGGTGCGGATGACCGACCACGCCGGGGACCCGGGGGTCTTCATCCGCTCGATGGCCTCCCGCGGTCACCTGGGCGGCCTCGCCTGGGCCACTCCCCAGGCGCTGCGTGTGCTGGACGCCGCCGGCTGTGACGTCGTGCTCGTCGAGACCGTCGGCGTCGGGCAGTCCGAGCTGGAGGTCGCGTCCCTGGCCGACACCACGCTGGTGCTGCTGGCGCCGGGGATGGGCGACGGCATCCAGGCGGCCAAGGCCGGGATCCTCGAGGTCGCCGACGTCTTCGTGGTGAACAAGGCCGACCGGGACGGCGCCGCCCAGACC
This sequence comes from Modestobacter sp., assembly GCA_025963425.1. Lineage (GTDB taxonomy): Bacteria > Actinomycetota > Actinomycetes > Mycobacteriales > Geodermatophilaceae > Modestobacter. The sequence continues at coordinate 3,667 of JAOPUQ010000262.1, forward strand.
GTCCGCGACCTGCGCTCGATGCTCTCCCTGGGCGGGCAGGCCGGGGACGGCGCCTGGCGTCCGCCCATCGTCTCGACGGTCGCCTCGCGGGAGACCGACAACGGGGTGCCCGACGTCCTCGCCCGGATCGAGGAGCACTCCGCCTGGCTGGCCGCCTCCGGTGAGGGCCGGCGCCGGCGCGTGGCGCGCGCCGCGAGCGAGGTCGAGGCCATCGCGCTGGCCGGTCTGCGGGCCCGGTTGGGCGACGTGCACGGATCGGCGGCGCTGGGCACGCTGGCCGAGCAGGTGGTCGCGGGTGACACCGATCCCTACCGTGCCGCCGACGAACTGGTCGCCCGGCTCTGAGCAGCTGATCGGTCATCGCGCCGTCCCGGCGGTGCGCGGGAGAGGATGGCCCGGTGAACGGGACCCCGGACGCTGTCGTCGTCGGAGCCGGCCCCAACGGGCTGGCTGCCGCCCTGCGCCTGGCTGCGGCCGGCCTGTCGGTCCGGGTGGTGGAGCGCGGCGACCGGGCGGGCGGCGGACTGCGCACCGAGGAGGTGACGCTGCCGGGCTACCGGCACGACATCTGCTCCTCGGTGCACCCGATGGCGGCCGCGGCGCCGTTCTTCCGTGAGTTCGACCTGGCCTCCCGGGGGGTCCGGCTGCTGCAGCCCGACATCAACTTCGCCCATCCGCTGGACGGCGGCCGGGCGGCGCTGTCCTTCTCCTCCCTGGAGCAGACCGCGGCCGGGCTGGGCGCCGACGCCGCGGGCTATCGCCGGCTGTTCGGTCCGCTGCTGCGCCACGGCGACGAGATCACCGACTTCTTCCTCACCTCGGCGTTCCGCCGACTGCCGCCGCTGCACGGCCTCCTCGGGATCGTCGACTTCGGCCTGCAGGGCCTGCCCAGCGTGGGGTGGCTGGCCCGCCGGTACTTCGACGACGACGCGGCCAAGGCCCTGATCGCCGGCGCTGCCGCACACGGGATGCTCGACCTCACCCGCCCGCTGACGGCGGCGCTCGGCATGTTCCTCGGGATGATGTCCCACCACCACGGCTGGCCGCTGATCGAGGGCGGCTCGCAGCAGCTGGCCGACGCCATGGTCACCGCGCTGGAGCAGCAGGGCGGGGAGGTGGTGACCGGGCACGAGGTCACCGACCTGCGCGAGTTCGACGGCGTCCCGGCGGTGCTGCTGGACACCTCGCCCGGCGCCTTCGTGGCGATGGCCGGCGACCGGGTGCACCCGGGCTACCGCCGCTGGGTGGAGCGGTACCGGCACGGACCCGGCGTGTTCAAGATCGACTGGGCGCTCTCCGAGCCGGTGCCGTGGACCAACCCGGACGTCCGCCGGGCCGGCACGGTGCACGTCGCCGGCACCATGGAGGAGACCATCGCGGGGGAGTCCGCACCCGCCCATGGCCGGGTCACCGACAAGCCCTACGTGCTCGCCGTCCAGCCCACCGTGGTCGACCCGTCGCGGGCGCCGGCCGGCGGGCACGTGTTCTGGGCCTACGTGCACGTGCCGCACGGCTCGACGGTCGACATGACCGAGGCGATCGAGGCGCAGGTCGAGCGGTTCGCCCCGGGCTTCCGGGACACGATCATCGCCCGCAGCACCATGACCGCGGTGGAGATGCAGCAGTGGAACCCCAACGACGTGGGCGGGGACATCTCGAACGGCGAGGCGTCGCTGCGGCAGATGCTGGCCCGCCCGGTCCCACGCTGGAACACCTACAAGACGCCCGTCCCCGGCACCTACCTGGCCTCGGCGGCGACCCCGCCCGGGCCGGCGGTGCACGGGCACTGCGGCGACAACGCGGCCCGGGTGGCCCTGCGTCAGGTCTTCGGCGTCCGGCGTCCGGATGAACGTCGATTCGTGCTGGTCGATGACCAACGACGACCAGCGCGCCTGGTACGTCGAGAGTTCCGGCCGCGACGGCCT
>JAOPUQ010000267.1 GCA_025963425.1 Modestobacter sp.
GGAGAGCCGGGTGGCCAGCGCGCCGCGCAGCAGCAGGTTGTAGCCGCGGGAGATCACCTCCCGCTTGGCGCCGCGGACGACCCGGGACGACGGGGCGAGCCGGGTACCGATCGCCAGGTCGGAGTGACCGCTGATCAGCGGCGCGACCAGCGGCAGCAGGGCGGCGAGGTCGGTGGACAGGTCGACGTCCATGTAGACCAGCACCGGCGCCTCGGACTGCAGCCAGGCCGACCGCAGGGCCCGGCCGCGACCGGCCTCGGGCAGCACGAGCAGCCGGACGCCGGGCAGCTCGGCGGCGACCCGGCGGGCGACGTCCACGGTGCTGTCGGTGCTGGCATTCTCGGCCACGGTGATCCGGAACGGGTAGGGCAGGGAGTCGGTGAGGTGCGCGTGCAGCCGGCGCAGGCACGGCTCGAGGTCGGTCTCCTCGTCGTGCACCGGGATGACGACGTCCACGACCGGCGGCGGGAGGTCGCCGCCACCGGTCCCGCCGGCGGCGGAGAGCATCAGCGGTGGCATGGGGTCACCGTCGGGCGCGGCGCTGGTGGACCGCCCAGGTGGACCTGCGGGTCAGCTGTGCAGGGCCGGGACCTTCCGCAGGGCGGAGGTGCCCTGTGCCCCGCAACCGACCGGGGGGTAGGCAGGTGCCATGAGAGCAGCTGGCGTCACCGAGTTCGGCGGGCCCGAGGCACTGCACCTGATAGACGTCCCGGCGGAGCCGCTCGGCGCCGGACAGGTGCGCGTCCGGGTGACCGCGGCGACGGTGAACCCGACCGACACCTACGCCCGCAACGGCACCTATGCCGGCCGGGACCCGGTCAAGGAGTTCCCCTACGTCCCCGGCATGGACGTCGCCGGGGTGCTGGCCGAGATCGGCGAGGGGGTGGGGACCGACCTCGCCGTCGGTGACCACGTGATGGGCATCGTGCTCCCCAGCGGTGCGCACGGCGGCTACCGCGAGGACATCGTGCTGCCGGCCGGGTCGGTGACGCGGGTCCCGGCCGGGGCCGGCGACGAGGCCGCGGCGACCCTGCCGATGAACGGGCTGACCGCCCGGCTGGCACTGGACCTGATGGACCTGCAGCCCGGTCAGGTGCTGGCCGTGACCGGCGCGGCGGGTTCGTTCGGCGGGTACGTCGTCCAGCTGGCGAAGACCGAGGGGCTCACCGTGGTCGCCGACGCCGCGGAGGCCGACGAGCAGCTGGTCCGCGCGCTGGGTGCCGACGTGGTCGTGCGCCGCGGGGACGACGTCGCGGCCCGGATCCGCGAGCAGTTCCCCGACGGCGTCGACGGGCTGGCCGACGGCTCGGTGCAGGACGCCGCGGTGCTGCCCGCGGTCAAGGACGGCGGCGCGGTGACCACGGTGCGCGGCTACCGGGGCGACGGTCAGCGCGACCTGACGGTGACCCCGGTGATGGTGCGTCGGTACGCCGAGGAGCACGCGAAGCTGGACCGGCTGCGCGAGCAGGTGGAGAAGGGCGAGATCACGCTGCGCGTGGCGGCCACCTTCCCGGCGGCCGAGGCGGCCGAGGCGCACCGCCGGCTGGAGGCCGGCGGCGTACGAGGCCGGCTGGTCCTCACCTTCTGAGCCTCCTCGCGGCGCGGCGCGGCGCGTGCCGGGCCGCCACCACCGGTCAGGCCACTCGGGGGATCTGGCCGGTCAGCACGAGGTCGACCAACCGCTCCGCGAGCGCCGCGTCCATCGGCTCGCCGCTGACCAGTTGCCGGTAGAAGACGGTGCCGGCGAGCACGTCCATGACGAGGCCGACGTCGACGTCGGCCGGGATGTCGCCCCGTTCGATGCCCCTGGTCACCGTGGCGGCGCAGTTCGCCCGGCGGGCGTCGAGGAAGGAGCGCCGGAATCCCTCGAGCGTGCCGGGTTCGGAGGCCAGGTCGCTGAGCAGCGCAGGCAGGGCGGACTCGGCCGGGGTCGAGGTGTAGTTGTCGATCGTTCCGCGCAGCCACGTCACCAGGTCATCGCGGGTACTGCCGGTGTCGGCGACCGGCCCGGTCGACAGGCCCGCACCCAGGGCCCAGCCGACGAGTGAGCCCTTGGACGCCCACCAGCGGTACAGGGTCGCCTTGTGCACGCCTGCCCGCGTGGCGACCCCCTCGACGGTCATCCGCGCATAACCGTGCTCGCCGAGGGCATCGAGGGTGGCCGCGAGGATCGCCTGGCGGTCCCGCGGCCCGTCGGTGGGCGGGCCGGCGCCCCCGGCGCGGGATGCAGCGGTTCGTGACATCCGGTCAGCATGTCATGATGCGACGCGACGTTGCGTCGCATTACGGCCGGTCCCGGCTGTTCGACGGGACAGCTGCGGAGGTGCACGGCGTGGTCGCGGTCGGTCGACTGGATCCCAGCCCGGTGGCGTCGGGAAGGGTGACGCGACCGGCGGCGGACCGCTCCGTGCGGACCTTGGTGGCCGGTTGCCTGGTGGGTGGAGTGGCCGGCTGGTCACTGACCACGGCCGGAGCGGGAGCGACGGCGCTGGAGTCCGCCTACGACGTGGACCTGGTCATGATCGGGTTGCTCACGACCGCGATGGCCGTGCCGTACGCCCTGCTGCAGTTGTCAGCCGGCTCCCTGGTCGACCGGTGGGGCGCGCGCGCCGCCGGCCTGCTCGGGCTCTCGGTGGTCGTCGTCGCCTACCTGGCTGCCCTCGTCGCCCCGGACCTCTGGCTCGCCCTGGCAGCCCGGGCGGTGGTGGGTGCGGGCAGTGCCCTCTGCTTCGCCGTCGGCGCCGACCTCGCCCGCTCGTCCCGTACGGGACCGATCGGGCTGGGTGTCTTCGGTGGAGTGGCCGTGGCCTGGGCCGGCGCCGCGGTCTTCTGTGTGCCGCTGGCCGAGGGGCTGCTGGGCTGGCGTTCGGCCTGGGCCACCGCTGCCGCCGCGGCGGTGGTCGCCACTGCGGCGTTGGTGCTGGTGCCGGTCGCCCGGTCGGCCGCCGCCCGGCCGCCGATGCCCTCGCACGGACGCGCCTCGGTGCTGCGGGACGGTGAGGTGCATCGGCTGGGCGCCATCCACGCGGTCACGCTGGGGCTGGGCGTGGTGCTCAGCAACTGGGTGGCCGTCGTCCTGGAGCGGGCGTGGGGGCTGAGCGCCGGCGTCGCCGCCGGGTTGGGCTCGCTGGTCCTGCTGCTCGCGATGATCAGCCGGCCGCTGGGCGGCTACCTGGCGCGGCGCCGCCCCGACCGCACGCGGCAGATGGTCGTGCTCAGCCTGCTTGTCTCGGCCGCGGCGACGGCCGCGCTGGCCCGGCCGGCCGGCATCGCCGCCGCCGCTGTGGCGACGTGCGCGCTCGGCATGGCGTCCGGATTGCCCTTCGCCGCCGTCCTCGCGACCGTCCAGGCCCGCCGGACCGACCGGCCGGCTGCCGCCGTGGGGCTGATGAACGGTCAGGCCAACGCGCTCGTGGTACTCGGCGCCCCCCTGTTGGGTGCGGCGATCCAGGGCTCGCGGAGCACCCTGGGATTGCTCGTGGTCGCCGCCTTCTGGCTCGTGCCGCTGGCGGCGTTGCCGGTCACCCTCGGCCGCCGCGGCGGGCGCACGCGATGATCACGTGTGCAGCGGTCAGGCGCGGCTCGACGGCTCGGCGCTGGAGGAGTGGGCCAGTACGTCGCCGGCCATCAGCGCGACCTTGATCTGGGCCAGGGACTCCACCTCGGCGAGTGAGATCCCCAGCAGCTCCTCGGCCCGCCGGATGCGCAGCCCGACGGTGTTGGGGTGCACGTACAGGGCCGCTGCGGTCGCCGCCGTGCTCAGGTCGTGCCGCAGGTAGGTGGCCAGCGTCTCCAGCAGTGCGGTGCCCCGAGCGGCGTCGTGCTGCTGCACCGGCCGCAGCAGCGCCTCGGCGAACCGCACCAGCTCCCGGGTGTCGTCCAGCTGGAGCAGCAGTCCGTAGATGCCCAGGTCGGCGAGCGTGACCGAGACGTCCCGGCTGCCACGCAGCTGGGACAGCTCGACCGCGCCTCGCGCGACGCGGAAGCCGGCCGGGTGGTCCTGCAGGTCGGCGCCGGGCTGGCTCACGGCGACCGACACGGTCAGCCCGGTCTGGGCGCGGACGGTCCGACGGATCGCCTCGGCGCTGTGCCGCCCGGCGTCGGGCTCGTCGTCCGGGATGGGCCACAGGGCCACGACGTAGTCGGCCAGGGATGCCACCAGCGGCCGGGGGCGCACGGGTGCCGACACCGAGCGCACCGCCTGCAGGACGGCCTGGCCGTCGGCGCCGCCGTCGGGGTCGGCCTTGACCACCAGGACGGCGTGTGGCCGGCGCAGGTCGTGACCCAGCCGTGCCGCCCGTGAGGTGATCGTGGCCAGCGCGGTGGGATTGCCCGAGAGCAGGTCGCTGACCAGCTCGCCGGACAGGCGCCACTC
>JAOPUQ010000268.1 GCA_025963425.1 Modestobacter sp.
AACGGCACGCCGGTGTCCTCGACCAGCAGGGTCGAGCTCATCAGGTTCATGCCCTGCTGGGCCGTCCACTCGGCTGTGGCCCGCGTTCCCGATCCCCACCAGATCCGGTCGGCCAGGCCGGGCGACTGCGGCTGGATCGCCAGCCGGCCCGTGGCTCCCCCGGTCATCCGCGGGTCGGCGTCCACGACGGTCTGCCCACGGACGGCCGCGAGGAACAGCAGTGCCTTCTGCCGGGCGGTCTCGGAGTCGCTGGTGTCCTCGGGCGGCACGTACCCGAACGCCTCGGACCCGCGCAGCGCCGTCTCGGGTGAGCCGCGGCTGATCCCCAGCTGCAGCCGTCCGTCGCTGAGCAGGTCGGTCGCCGCGGCCTCCTCGGCCATGTACAGCGGGTTCTCGTAGCGCATGTCGGTGACGCCGGTGCCCACCTCGATCCGCGACGTCCGCACCGCCATGGCCGCCAGGAGCGGGAACGGCGAGGCCAGCTGCCGGGCGAAGTGGTGCACACGCACGTAGGCGCCGTCGACGCCGAGCTCCTCGGCGGCCACGGCGAGCTCGACGCTCTGCAGCAGCGCGTCGCGCGCCGTCCGCACCTGGGAGCCGGGGATCGCCTGCCAGTGCCCGAAGGACAGGAAACCGATCCGCTTCCGAACGTTCACCCCGATGTCGCTCATGCCGCCGTCAGCGCTCCCGCGCGGCCGGGGATTCCCGCGGGGATGAGCCACGCCGCCGGCGCGGTTGTGCTCACCGCCACGATCCGGGACGACGAGAGGCACACCACCATGCGCGCGACCATCGACGGCACCGTCATCGCCACGGCACCGGAGAGCGACCTGATCAAGATCGAGGGCAACTGGTACTTCCCGCCCTCGACGGTGACCGAGGGTGTGCTGAGCGAGAGCCCCACGCCCTACACCTGTCCGTGGAAGGGCGCCTGCCAGTACTTCGACGTCGTGACGCCGTCGGGCACCCGCAAGGACGGCGCCTGGAGCTACCCGGTGCTCTATCCCTCGGCCGTCGAGCGCGTCGGCCGGGACTTCGCCGGCTACGTGGCCTTCTCCCCCGGGGTCACCGTCGGCGACTGACGCCCGGTCACCGCGGGCAGGAGGTCCCGAGGGTTCCCGGTGACCATTCGCGGCGCTAAGGTCCTTCCGGGGTTGAGATGCCAGCCCGTGAGCGTTCCGGCGAACGTCCGGATCAGCTCCCACGGGGCGCGTGCCGTGCTCCGTGGGCCATGGAGGCCACCCGTGCACCGCACCCCTTCTCCTCCGGAGATCGCGTCCGATCAGTTGACCGTGCAGGTCGACCTCGTCACCGCCACCATCGCTGTCAGCGGCGACCTGGACCGGGACGGCGTCCACCTCTTCATCGACGCGACCACGACGCTGGCGGCGACGCTGCACCGGTCCTGGGTCCTGGACGCCTCCTGCATCACGTTCTGCGACGCCGGGGGCCTGCGAGCGATCGCTGCGGCCGCGCAGGCCGCCCAGCGGCGCGGGGGTGGCCTGACCGTGGTCGGCGCGGGCCGCTCCCTGCGCCGGCTGCTCGTCCTCGTCGGCCTGGCGGACCTGCTCCGCGCCGGAACGGGTCCCGACCGGCGGGCCGGCGGGCCCACCGTTTCCGCGAGCCTCGCCGACTCCGCGACGCCGTCGCACAGGACCACGGGCGGGCAGCAGGCCGCGCCCACCTTCCGCGGCCACGGCGCCGCCGGCCGGCCCCACGACGCGGGCTGGACCACGCCCCCGGTGGGTCCATCCGACGGAGCGTCGCCCCGGGGGTCGAACGGGGGCACCGGTCACTGACCGGCGGGCGCCCGGCCGCACCCCGCACATGCGAGAGGCCCGACCGCGCGGAGGCGGCCCCCGAAGGGACCACCCCCGTGCGCGTCGGGCCTCAGCTCACGGGCTCCTCAGGCGCAGGTGGCCGGAGAGGTCACTTGGTCTCGACGGTGATGGTGGCGATGCCGATGACCAGGCCGCCGGCCAGGGCGTCGGTGGAGAAGGTCTGGTTCAGCAGCGCGGCGGCCTCGGGGGACAGGTTGACGCTGGTCCCGGTGAGGACGGCCGAGCCGTCGGCGTTCATCGTCGGCGCCTCGAGGTTCTTGCCGTTGAGGTCGAACAGCGGGGCGTTCATCGCCGCGACCTGCCCGTTGACCGAGACGTCACCGAAGAGCCGCGCGGGCTTGCCCGGGTCGACGGCGAAGTTGGTGAGCTCGACCGTCGTGGCACCGGCGGTCAGGCTCAGGCCACTGCCGTCGTGGAAGATGATGCCCTGGACCCAGGGGCGGTAGCCGGTGGTCTTGTCGTAGAGCGTGACGGTGCCGCCGGTGATCGGGAAGGCGACCGTGCCGTCGGCCAGCGTGGCCCCACCCACGACGCCCGGGGTCAGGCCCAGGGTGCCCAGCGCGGCGACGAAGTCGGCGTCGAGGGCGACCTCGGTGCTGCCACCGGGGATGGCAGGCACGGTGGCGACGGCGCTGGCGGCCTCGGTCTCGAGGTCGGAGCTGGCCGAGGACGCCGTGCCGGAGGCGCTGGAGTTGGTGTCGCTGGCGCCGCAGGCGCCCAGGCCCAGAGTGGCGGTCAGCGCGAGGGCCAGGGCGAGGGTGGTCTTGGTGGCGGTCTTCTTGAGCTGCACGGTCACTCCCAGAACGAGGATCAGTTGCGGACGACATGTCTTCGCCCCGAGGGCCCGATCCGGATGGTCACGGTTCGGTAACTGCCATGAGAGGTCGGCCGGGAGCGCGGTCTGATCACGCAACGTGACGGCACGAACACGTGTCCAGAGCCCCAGTTCCGCGGTTGACGGCGCTCCATGGGTCACGCTGTCCGGGTGACGCTCTCCGCACCCGAGACACCGCCGAGCGCCTCCGGGCCGCTCCGCGCGGTCACCGGGAGGCGCCTGCGCGCGGCAGACCTGCTGCTGGCCGACCGGGGACAGCTCTTCCGCGCCCTCTTCCTGGCCGCACCGATCGGCAAGGCCGTCGTCGACACCGACGGCCGGCTGCTGGTGGTCAACCCCGCGTTCTGCACGCTGACCGGCCGTGATTCCGAGGACCTGGTCGGGCGGCACCTGGACCTGCTCAGCCACCCCGACGACGTTCCCGTCGAGGACCTGGCCGTCGAGTCCGCCCCGGGCCGCCCGCTCATCGACCCGCAGCTCGAGGTGGTCGGCGAGCGCCGGCTGCAGCGCCCCGACGGCGACACCGTCTGGGTGCACCAGAGCCGGGAGATCGTGCACCACACGACCGGTGAGCCGCAGTTCGTGCTGCTCTCCCTGGTCGACGTCACCGACGCCCGGCGGGCCGAGGACGACCTGGTCCGCCGCGCCTATATCGACCCGCTGACCGGCCTGCCCAACCGCCGCGCCCTGACCGAGCGGCTGCAGCACGCGCTGGCCGTCAGCCGGCGGCGCGGCACCACCGTCGGCGTCCTGCACCTGGACCTGGACCGGTTCACCGCGGTGAACGACTCCCTCGGCCACGAGGGCGGCGACCAGCTGCTGTGCCAGGTCGCCGACCGGCTGCGCTGGAGCACCCGGGTCGAGGACATGGCCGTCCGCTTCGGCGCCGACGAGTTCCTGGTCCTGGCCGAGGAGGTCGAGGACGTCGACGCGCTGCGCACGCTGGCCGACCGGCTGCTCGGCGTCCTGGACGAGCCGTTCATCGTCCGCGACCGCGAGATCACCCTGTCCGCCAGCGTGGGGGTGACCCTCGGGTCGGACATGGCACCCGAGGCGCTGCTCCGGCAGGCGCACAGCGCGCTGGCCCGGGCCAAGGCCAGCGGTGGCCGGGGCCGGATCGAGGTCCACGACGAGGCGCTCAGCGACGGTGACGTCGACCAGCTGCAACTGGAGACCGACCTGCGCCGGGCGGTCGAGGCCAACGAGCTGCGGCTGTTCTACCAACCGATCGTCGCCCTCGCCGACGAGCACCTGCTCGGCTACGAGGCGCTGATCCGCTGGCAGCACCCCACCCGCGGGCTGCTCCCGCCGGGTGCGTTCCTCTCCGCCGCCGAGGACAACCGGCTGACCGGCAAGCTCGGCGAGTGGGTGCTCTACCAGGCGTGCCGCGACGCGGCCGGCTGGGACGACGCCCTTCGGGTGCACGTCAACATCTCCGCCCGGCACCTCGCCGAGCCCGGCTTCAGCGACCTGGTCGCCGACGCGCTCGAGGACTCCGGGCTGCCCGCCCACCGGCTGGAGCTGGAGATCACCGAGTCCACGGCGTTGTTCGCCGCCGAGGCCACCCTGCGGTCGGTCTCCGAGGTCACCGCGAGCGGCGTGACCCTGGCCCTCGACGACTTCGGCACCGGTTACTCGGCGATCAGCGCGCTGCACCGGCTGCCCATCCACACGCTCAAGATCGACCGCTCGTTCGTGGCCGACGTGGTGGCCGAGCCGGCCACCGCCGCGCTCGTCCAGGGGCTGCTGCAGCTGGGCGCCGGCATGGGCCTGCAGGTGATCGCCGAGGGCATCGAGGACAGCGAGCAGGCGCGCTGGCTGTTCGAGCACGGCTGCCTGATGGCCCAGGGCTACGCCTTCGGGCGCCCCGCACCCCTGCCCGCCCGTCAGCTGGAGGATCTCCCGGCCCCGAGCGACCTCGCCGAGCTCGGGGACGCCGACGAACTCGCCGACCTCGCCTCGGTCACCGCGCTGGTGGCGGACGCCGAGGTCGTGCCGCCCGCGGAGCTCCCCCCGCTCCCGTCGCTCGAGGAGCTGGTGGCCGCCGAGGAGCTCGCACCGCAGGACGCCGACGACGAGCCCCCGGCCCGCGACTTCTACGCCAGCGGGTACTGGGGTGCCCCGGTCACCGCGGACCTGGCCGGGCCGACCGGCCCGGCGCTACCGGAGCCGCTCCCGGACGCCGGCCGGCCGGTCGGCTCGTGGCCCGAGGACGACGGCTCCCCGGAGTCCCGCGGCCCCGCCTGACCCGCCCGCACGATCCAGAGCCCACTCTCCGCCGAGAGTGGGCTCTCGGCGTTCAGCGGCCGGGGGCGGACCCGGTCAGGGCGGACGCGGTGACGGTCTCGGGTGTCGGGCGCTTGGCGGCCCGGCCGTCCCCGGAGGACCGCCCGCGCAGCCGGCGGCCGATCCAGGGCAGCACGAAGCCGCGCACCCAGGCCAGCTCCTGGGCGACCACCTCGCGGGTCGGCAACGCCGGCGCCGGCTCGAGCAGGGCGCGCCAGTCGGTGTCGTCCCCGGCGACGGGCACCCCGAGCGCGGCCGCGGCGGCGAGCGCGGTGCGCCGGTGGCCCTCGGCGGTCAGGTGGATCCGGTCCCCGGCGTCCCAGAGCCGGGCGTCCTGGATCCAGGCGGCGCCCCACTGGTCGAGGACCACGGCACCCCGCCGGGCGGCGATGGACCACAGGTGGGAGTTGAAGACCGCGACCCGCCCGCGGGTCCGCCGGATGATCGGGGTCTGTCGCGGGTCCACTCCGGTGGCCAGCAGCACGTCGGCGCCGGCCTCCCGGAAGGAGACGACGGCCGCCTCGAGATCTGCGGCGAGCTGATCGGGGTCCGCGCCCGGGCGCAGCAGGTCGTTGCCGCCGGCGACCAGGCTCACCAGGTCCGGCCGCGCCGCCAGCGCGACCGGGACCTGCTCGGCGAGCACCTGGGGCAGCAGCCGGCCGCGGACGGCGAGGTTCGCGTACTCCACCGCCCCGGACGGCGCCGCGGCGGCGAGGTGGCCGGCCAGCCGATCGGCCCAGCCGCGGTACTCGCCCGCCCGGCCCGGGTCGGGATCACTGAGCCCCTCGGTGAAGGAGTCCCCCAGCGCGATGTAGCGCCGCCACGTCCGTCGGTCACTGCCCGGTTGCACGTCGCCTACTGCACCACGACCTTCCGGGGCCCGGCGACGACGCGGCGCCCACCGTGGCCGAACGCACACCCGACGGCCACACCAGCGGAACACGGACCGGTCAGGATGTGCGGTCATGCGCACCGACGTGGCCTGCTCGCTCACCGTCTCCTCGCCCGTGCCGGCGACCGCTCTGCTGCAGGTGGCCGTCGCGGCGCCCGGCAGTGAGCAGCTGACGGTGATCTCGGGCGGCGGGTCGGTGACGCCCGAGGAGATCGCCGTCCCCGGGGCGCGGGTGCACCGCCTGGAGATCGCGGCCGGGGACACGACCATCACCTACAGCGCACGGGTGGAGTCGGAGGGCAGCCCGCGGAAGGTGACCGCGGCGGAGTGGGCGGAGTTCGTCCGGCCCAGCCGCTACTGCCCGTCCGACCAGCTGGAGGGCTTCGCCAGCACCGAGTTCGACCAGGGCCGGCCGCGCGCCGAGCTGGTCGCCGCCGTCGCCGGGTGGGTCGGCCGGCGGCTCGTCTACACCTCGGGCTCCAGCCGGCCGGTGGACACCGCGGTCGACACGCTGCTCATGGGCCGGGGCGTGTGCCGGGACTATGCCCACCTGACGATCACCCTGCTGCGGGCGCTGGAGGTCCCGGCCCGGCTGGTCGCCGTCTATGCGCCCGGGCTCTCGCCGATGGATTTCCACGCCGTCGTGGAGGCCGACGTCGACGGCGTCTGGCAGACGGTGGACGCCACCCGGCTGGCGCCGACGTCCTCGCTGGTGCGCATCTGTCATGGCCGGGACGCCGCGGACACCGCGTTCCTGTCGCTGTTCGGCGGGCGGGCGACGCTGGGCGCGATGACCGTCACCGCCACGGTGGACGGCGACCTGCCCGCGCCGAGCGACGAGCCCTTCCCGCTGCCCTGACCGCTTGCTCCACCCGCCGGGCCGCTCCGGGCGCACGCCCGGCACTTCTGCGGTGTTGTGTGCGGTCTTGCGGTTCTGCAGGACCGCAAGACCGCGCGCAACACCGCAAGAGCGAAGGGCGTCGCGCTCGGTGCGCCCCAGCTCGCGCACCAGGAACGCCCGGTGAACAGCAGCCGGAGCCGGTCGTCGCGCACGGCGCCCTCGATCGGCCCGTCGCGGGCGTGCAGCAGCGAGGCCTGGGCGTGCCGGTCGTCCGCGAGGACTCGCGGCGCAGCCGGTCGATGGCCCGGTGGCGGGCGGTGGTGATGATCCAGCCGGCCGGGCTGGGCGGGACCCCGGTGACCGGCCACCGGTCGACCGCGATCGCGAAGGCGTCCGCGACCGCCTCCTCGGCGGCGTCGACGTCGCCGAGGAGGCGGACCAGCACGGCGACGGCGCGTGGTCTGCACCTCGCCGTCGACGACCCGGACGACCGTCGCGGTGCTCGGCGCGGGCAGCCCGCGTCGCCGGCTCTCCCCACCTGTACGAACGGCTGCCCGGCAGATCGACACCTCGCGCCGGACCGGTCTCAGCCGTGCTCGGAGGCGCCGCCGGGCCCGTGCCGCCGCAGCTCGTCGGGGACCAGTTCGACCAGCTCCTCGGGCAGCACCGGCAGGTCCAGCAGGGACAGCTTCACCCGGCTGCGCTCGGCGGCCCGGGAGTCGTCGATCCGCACCAGCAGCCCGGCGTCCGCCTGCACGGTGACCGACAGCTCGTCGCCGGCGGAGCACTCCCCGCCGGACACGCCGTCCAGCTCCAGCGCGGGCCGCCCCGCGGTCAGCTCCAGCCGCAGCGGCTCGGCGGGGCCGATGACCAGCGTGCGGCTGATCCCGGTCATCGGCGCCGACGGGGTGACCAGGACGCCCTCCGCGCCCGGGCTCATCACCGGCCCGCCCGCGGCGTAGTTGTAGGCGGTCGAGCCCATCGGGCTGGAGACGATCAGGCTGTCGCACTTGTAGCGCCCGTAGCGCCGGCCGGCCACCGACAGGGTGGCCTCGACCAGGCCCTGGCCGGGGACCCGGGCCAGCACGACGTCGTTGAAGGCCACCGTCTCCCAGCCGGGGCCGCGCACCACCAGGCAGCTGCGGGACTCGATGGTCGAACGGCCCTCGGCCATCGAGGTGAGTGCGGCGTCCAGCTCCCGGGCCTCGACCTCGGCGAGGAAGCCGAGCCGGCCGAAGTTGACGCCCAGGATCGGCACCGGCTTGGCGTGCACCATGCGCATCGCCCCCAGCAGCGTGCCGTCCCCGCCCAGGGCGATGATCCCGTCGCAGCCATCGGCCAGCTCGGCGACGTCGACCGGCCGGACACCGGTCAGCTGCAGCCGGGCCACGTCCGCCGCGCCGGCCACCAGGTCGACGCCGTGCGTCGTCGTCCAGGCCGCCACCTGGGCCGCCGCCCCCGAGCAGTCCCGGCCCGGGTGCAGCACCAGGCCGATACGCCCGCCGTCGTGCACCCTCAGCCCCGGTAGGTCTCGAGCAGCCGCAACCAGATCTCGCTGATCGTCGGGTAGGACGGGACGGCGTGCCACAGCCGGCTGAGCGGGACCTCCCCGACGACCGCGATCGTCGCCGAGTGCAGCAGCTCGGCGACCGCCGGCCCGATGAACGTGACGCCGAGCAGCACCTCCCGCTCGGTGTCCACCACGGCGATCGCCGTCCCGCGGTAGCCATCGGCGAAGACGGCCGCCCCGGCGATGCTCCCGATGTCGTACTGCACGACGCGGTGCGGCAACCCGGCCTCGGCGGCCTGGGCGGCGGTGAGCCCGACCGCGCCGACCTGCGGGTCGGTGAACACGACGCTCGGGGTGGCCAGCCGGTCCGCGGTGGCCACGTACGGCGACCAGTCGCCGAGCCCGACCTGCTCGCCGCGGGCCCGGGCCACGATCGCGGCGCCGGCCTGGCGGGCCTGGTATTTGCCCATGTGGGTCAGCTGCTTGCGGCCGTTGACGTCACCGACGGCGTAGAGCCAGGGCGTGCCCGGGACCCGCAGCGACTCGTCGACGTCGAGGTAGGCGCCGGGCTCGAGGCCGACTGTGTCCAGGCCGATGTCCTCGGTGCGCGGCGCCCGGCCGGTGGCCACCAGCACCTCGTCGCCACGCACCTCACCGTCGGCGGTGGTGATGACCACCTCGTGCCCGTCCCGGCGGGCGGCCTGCACGTCCGCACCGAGCCGGACGTCGACGCCGAGCTCGCGCAGCGAGGTGAGGACGGCGTCCCCGGCGGCCGGCTCCAGGGCGGGCAGCAGGCGCCCGCCGCGCTGCAGCAGAGTCACCGACGAGCCCAGCTGCCGCCAGGCGGTGGCCATCTCGCAGCCCACGTAACCGCCGCCGATGACGACCAGCCGGCCGGGTGCGGCCGTCGCGCTGGTCGCCTCCCGCGGCGTCCACGGCCGGACGTCGGCCAGACCCTCGACCGGCGGTACGGCGGACGTCGAGCCGGTGCAGACGGCCACGGCGTGGCGGGCGACCACGGTCACCTCGGTGCCGTCCGCCCGGGTCACCACGACACACTTCTCACCGGCCAGCCGGCCGGTGCCGCGGACCAGGTCGATGCCTGCGCCCTGCACCCACTCGACCTGGCTGGAGTCGTCCCAGGCGTGGGTGAAGGAGGTGCGCCGCTCCAGGGTCGCGGCGACGTCCTGCTCTCCGGTGACCGCGGCGGCCGCGCCCCGCACGGCACGGGCGGCGGCGAGCGCCTCGCTACCGCGCAGCAGCGTCTTGCTCGGCATGCAGGCCCAGTAGGAGCACTCACCACCGACGAGCTCGGCCTCGACCAGCACGGCGCTGAGGCCGCCCCGGACGGCGATGTCGGCGACGTTCTCGCCGGTCGAACCGGCGCCGAGGACGACGACGTCGTAGGCCTTCTCCGCAGATGTCACCCGGCCATCCTCTCGGTTGTGGTCGACTGACCGCCATGCCGGTCGACGCCACGGAGTACGCCGCGGCCCTGCGCACCTACGCCGCGGGGGTCGTCCTGATGACCGTGCGCGACGACATCGACGACGTCGGGACGACGGTCACCTCGGTAATGAGCGTGTCCGCCGACCCTCCGCTGGTCGCCGTCGGGCTGGCCGCCGAGGGCTATCCCCGGGAGGTGCTGGAGAGCGTCGGGTCGTGCGCGGTCAACGTGCTGGCCGCCGGGCAGGCGATCCTGGCCAGCCGGTTCTCCTCCGCCGGCCGGCCCAGCGCACGGCACCTGCTGGAGACGGTGCCCTGGCGCCGCGCCGAGCACAGCGGGGCGATCGTCCTCGAGGGCGCGCTGACCGCGCTCGACTGCCTGCTGGACTCCGTGGTGCCGGCCGGGGACCACGTGCTGGCGCTGCTGAGGGTGGAGGCGGTGCCGGTGCTGGGCGACGGGGACCCGCTGGTGCGGCTGCGGGGCCGGTGGACCGACGGCGCCGGGCAGCCCCTCCGCCGTCCCTAGGCCCCTCGACGGTGCAGAAGTCGCGATTTTGGCACCTCGGGCGGACGCGGGGAACGCCACTGTCACCGGGCCGGGCTAGCGTCGGGGCTGAGATGACCGAGCCGATCCCCGCCCCGACCGACTCCGCCCTCCGCCGCGCCGTGGTGCGTGCGGAGCGTGGGGTGACCCTGGATGCCACCGAGGCCGAGACGTTGCTGCATGCCCGCGGGTTGGGTGCGGGCGATCCCCTCGACCGGTTGCTGAGCGCCGCCTCCCGGGTGCGTGATGCCGGGTTGGCGTCGGCCGGGCGGCCCGGGGTGGTGACCTACAGCCGCAAGGTGTTCATTCCGCTGACCCATCTGTGCCGCGACCGCTGCCACTACTGCACCTTCGTGACCACGCCGGGGCAGCTGCGCGGGCAGGGCAGGGCGCCGTTCCTGTCTCCCGACGAGGTGCTCGAGGTGGCCCGCGCCGGCGCGGCGCTGGGCTGCAAGGAGGCGCTGTTCACCCTCGGTGACCGGCCGGAGGACCGCTGGCCGGTCGCGGCGCAGTGGCTGCAGGCGCACGGCTTCGACTCGACGCTGGGCTATCTGCGGGCGATGGCGATCCGGGTGCTGGAGGAGACCGGTCTGCTGCCGCACCTGAACCCGGGGGTGCTGAGCTGGGAGGAGATCCAGCGGCTCAAGCCGGTGTCGGCGTCGATGGGGATGATGCTGGAGACGACGGCGACCCGGTTGTGGTCCCGGCCCGGCGGCCCGCACTTCGGTTCTCCGGACAAGGAGCCCGCCGTCCGGCTGCGGGTGCTGGAGGACGCCGGGCGCTGCGCCGTTCCGTTCACCACCGGTGTGTTGCTGGGCATCGGGGAGAACTACGCCGACCGGGTCGACGCGATCGTCGAGATCCGGGCGTCGGCGCGCCGGCACGGGCATGTGCAAGAGGTGATCGTGCAGAATTTCCGGGCCAAGCCGCGGACGGCGATGGCGGCCTCGGCGGA
>JAOPUQ010000293.1 GCA_025963425.1 Modestobacter sp.
CGGTGGCCGCCGCGGTCGCCGAGGGGCTGCGCCGGGAAGGTCTGGCCCTGCTGCGCTGGACCCCGGCCGCGGTCGCGCTGCGCGAACGGCTCGCGGCCGCGCACGCCGGGCTCGGTGAGCCGTGGCCGGCCGTGGACGACGAGGCACTGCGGGAGGCGCTGGCCGGGAGCGCCGCGCTGTCCGCGGCCCGGAACCGCGCGGACCTGACCCGGATCGACGTCGTCGGCGCCCTGCGTGCCCTGCTGCCGTGGCAGCTCGCCGGGCGGCTGGACGAGCTGGTGCCCGAGCGGGTCGAGGTGCCCACCGGCTCACGGATCCGGGTCGACTACGCCGACCCGGCCGTGCCCACGGCGTCGGTACGGGTGCAGGAGGTGTTCGGCTGGACGGACGCACCGGTGGTCGCCGGGCGGCCGCTGCGGTTGCAGCTGCTGTCCCCCGCGTCCCGGGTGGTGGCCACCACCGCGGACCTGGCCGGCTTCTGGGGAACCGGCTACCCCGCCGTCCGCAGCGAGCTGCGTGGCCGCTACCCCCGGCACCCCTGGCCGGCGGACCCGACCACCGCCCCGGCCACCCGGCGGGTCAAGCCGCGCGGCTGAGCGCGGGGCATCGGGAGCGAGCGCCGGGACGTCGTCGGGCCGTCTGCCCACCCACCGACATCGCCCGCCCGCCGAGGACCGGCGCGGTCTACAAGGTCACGACGACGGGCTGACGCCCTCGACCGCCGCCTTTCGGCCGGAGTCTGCCCGGGTCGCCCGGGGGATGCGGGGCAGGGTCGCCGTCCACCGGTCCCGGACGGAACCGGGAGCCGTCAGCGCGGCGACGACGGTGAGCACCACGCCGGCCAGCGCGTAGGAGGCCAGCACGTCGGTCAGCCAGTGGTCGCCCAGGTAGAGCCGGCTGGCACCCATCGCCACGGCCGTGAGGACGGCGAGGACGACCGCTCCCGCGCGCACCGGCACCGCGCGGATGGCCCGCCACACCACCAGCGCCCCGGCACCGACCAGCGCAGTCATGACGAGGGTGTGCGCGGAGGGGAAGCCGGAGCCGGTCTCCGGGGTCCCGAGCATGGTGGCTGTCCCCGGCCGGGCCCGGCCCACGACGGCCTTGACCAGCTCCGCCAGCACCACGGAGCCACCGACCGCACCCGCCAACGTGACCAGGGGCCAGACCGACCGGCCCCGGACGGCGATCAGGAGCACCACGCCGGCGACCCCGGCCGCTGCCGCGGCGTCCACCACGCTGTCGCTGACCCCGGTGAGCACGGTGGTCGCCGCGCCGGAACGGTGCCCGACCAGCCAGCGCAGCACCGGGGCATCGTCCTCGGCCAGACCCTCGCGGGTGAGCACCATGCCGAGCAGCGCCGACCAGGCGGCCAGGGACGCCAGGCACCAGGCCAGCGACCGTCGGTCGGTCATCGCAGGCCGCCGGCGGCCTCGTCCTCGACCGGCCGCGGCCGGTCCCGCTTGCTGACCGCCAGGTAGGAGACGACGGCCAGGATGACGACCAGGAAGACCAGGCTGGTGACCGTCGTCCCCAGGCCGAGCCCGCCGTCCGCGCGCGGCTGGGACAGCCCGTCACCGAGCGAGGCGCCCAGCGGCCGGGTGAGCACGTAGGCGATCCAGAACGTCAGGACGGCGTTGGCCCGGAACACCAGGTGGCTGACCGCGACCGCGGCGATCAGCACGGCGACGATCAGGGCGGTGGGCCAGTAGCCCAGGCCGAGCTTCTCGCCGACCAGGTCACCGACGGCGGTGCCGAGGGCGAAGGTGAACAGGATCGCGAGCCAGTAGAAGGCCTCCCGCCTGCCGGTCACGATGCTGTGGATCGACAGCGTTCCCTCCTTGGCGTACCAGGCCCAGAAGGTCGCGGCCAGGGCGACGGCGAACACGACGGTGCTCACCACCAGGGG
Source organism: Modestobacter sp. (assembly GCA_025963425.1). GTDB lineage: Bacteria > Actinomycetota > Actinomycetes > Mycobacteriales > Geodermatophilaceae > Modestobacter. The sequence goes on from JAOPUQ010000293.1 coordinate 1,910, forward strand.
GACGCCGAACACGTCGGTCAGGTTGTCGGTGAGCAGCGTGCCGACGACGCTGACCAGCACGACGGTCAGCCAGTACAGCGCCGGCACGTAGCGGCGGGCCCGGAACTGCGCCGCCAGCGCAGCCAGGAAGAGCACGGTCATCACCACCGTGGTGCCGCCCAGGCCCAGCCCCAGGCCGGCCAGGAGGTCGGCGAAGGTCTCACCGACGGTGGTGGACAACACCTTGATCACCCAGAAGAACAGGGTGACCTCGGGGACCTTGCTCGCCCATGTGCGTACCGACTGCGCGCCGGTTCGGGTGCTCGTCATACCGGCCAGGATCGGAGCGCGCTCCTGAACACCGCCTGAACGGTCGGCCGGCAACCGCCGGCGGTGGGGCACCATCGGCGTCGTGCCCGGGGTGCTGGTGGTGGAGGACGACGCCGCGCTCCGTGCCACCGTCGCCCGGGCACTGCGGTCGCACGACCTGGACGTCACGACGGCGGACGACGGGGCGAGCGCGCTGACCGCCGCCGGCCAGGGCCCCGGCAGCCGCTTCGCCGCGGTCGTGCTGGACATCGGCCTGCCCGACTCCGACGGACGGGACGTCTGCCACGCCCTGCGCGCCCGGGGCATCGACGCGCCGGTCCTCTTCCTCACCGCACGTGACCAGCTGCACGACCTGCTGTCCGGCTACGCGGCCGGAGGCGACGAGTACCTGACCAAGCCCTTCCACGTCCGCGAGCTGCTCGTCCGGCTGGACGTGCTGCTGCGCCACGCGGCCCGCCGTCCCCCGCCTGCGCCCGAGGTCCTGCAGGTCGACCCGGCCGGACACTCCCTGGACGGGCCGACGGGCCGCCAGCCGCTCACACCGACGGAGTTCCGGCTGCTCGCCGCCCTGATGGCCGCCACCGGGAACGTCGTCCGCCGCCGGGAACTGGCCAGGGCCGGCTGGCCCGACGGCGCGATCGTCGCGGACAACACCCTGGACCAGTACGTCGCCCGGCTGCGCCGCAAGCTCCGGGCGGCCGGCGACCACGGCCGGACGATCGGCACCGTCGTCGGCGTCGGCTACCGCTTCCAGTGAGCGTCCCCCGCTCCCTGCCGCGGGGCCTCGCCGACTGGCTGCACGCCCGGAGCCTGCGCAGCCGGCTGTCCTGGTCGGCCTCCGCGGTGGTCGCGGTGTGGGTGCTGCTGCTGGCCGTCGGAGCGAACGTGCTCCTCGGGTCCGCCCTGGCCGGTCAGGCCGACAGCGTGCTGCAGGCCCGGGCCGAGGCGACCGCGACCACCCTGGCGGTGACCGGCGACGGAACCGTGACGGTGGTCGAGGGCGGGAACGACCGGGCCCTCGACGTGGGCACGTGGATCATCGCCGGCGACGGCAGCGTCGTGGAGGGGCCTCCCGGCAGCTCACCGGAGCTGGACCGCGCGGCCATCGGGCTCGCCGGGAGGGGGCAGCGGACGATCGACGTCGGGGACGACGAGGCGGTGCGGCTCTTCGCGCTGCCCGTTCGCGAGGGCGGCACGCAGGTTGCGACGGTGGTGACCAGCACCAGCCTGGCCCCCTACCGGCAGCTGGCACGCCTGGCCCTGGGCGGCAGCGTGGCGACCGCACTCCTGCTGTTGGCGGTCGTGCACCTGGTGCTGCGGGCCAACGTCGGGCGCGCGCTCCGGCCGGTGCAGCAGATGAGCGAGCAGGCCGCCCGGTGGAGCGCCGAGGACGTCGACCGTCGCTTCGGCGACCAGCGCCGTCCCGCCGAGCTCACCGAGCTCGCCGCCACCCTCGACGGTGTCCTGGACCGGCTGTCCGCGGTGCTGCGCCACGAGCAGCGGCTGACCGCGGAGCTCTCCCACGAGCTGCGCACCCCGTTGGCCCGGCTGCGCGCCGAGGTGGACCTGGCCCGCGACCGCCCGTCCGGGGCCCCCGCCGTCACCGAGGGGCTCACCGCGATCGATGCCGCCGCGCAGGACATGCAGCAGATCATCGAGACCCTGCTTCAGGCCGGCCGCGCGGGCGCCCGGACCGCGCCCGGTCGCTGCCGGCCCGCCGACGCCGTCGCCGCGCTCCTCGCCGCGAACGGCGCGACCGCCCCTCTGCCGGCCGGCATCGACATCGCCGTCGACGTCGACCCGGAACTGGTCGTCGGGGTGGACAGCGCCGTCCTGCAGCGACTGCTCGCGCCCGTGCTGGCCAACGCGCTGCGCTACGCACGCACCCGGGTACGGGTGCACGGTGGCCGGGCACCGGCGGGGGGCGTCCTGGTCGTCGACGACGACGGCCCCGGGGTGGCGACCTCCGACGTCGACCGGGTGTTCGTCCCCGGCTGGCGCGCCGATCCGGCCGACGACCACCCCGGCGGCGGACTCGGCCTGGCGCTGGCCCGGCGGCTGGCCACGGCATGCGGGGGATCGATCACCTGCCGTTCGCAGGAAGCCGGCGGCCGGTTCGAGATCACCCTGCCCCTCGGCTGACCGGCGCCGGAGCCGCCGTCCGGCTGTGCGTTCAGGCCGCGTTCAGGTGCGCCGACCTACCGTGCCGGACGTGAGCGGCTTCGGGGGACCGACCCGGCTGATCACCACCTTCGGGCTGATCGCCTGACGGTCGTACCCGACCGGAACGGCACACGCACGATCCTGCCGGCCCGGTTCGTTCCGTCGCGCCCGTCCGGCACGTAGCCCTTCCCCACCCGCCGCCTCAGTTCGACCGCACCCGAGGACTCGCCATGACCACACGCACCGTCACCTCCTCGACCACCGTCGTGCGCGCGCTGCAGGTATCCGCGGTGCTGACGGTGGTGAGCCTGGCCTTCCAGTTCGTCACCGCCGGACAGCTGTTCCCCCAGGGAGGGCCCGAACAGCTGCACGCGGGCGGGGCGGTCGTGCTGCACGTCCTCAGCGGCCTGACGGCGATCGCCGCGGTCCAGCTCCGGCGCCGCCACGGGGCTCCCGACGGGCTCGCCGTCCTGGTGGTGGTGGTCTTCGTGGCGACCTTCGTCCAGGCCGCCACCGGCGGACGCTCGACGCTGTGGCTCCACGTGCCCGGGGCGATGGTCCTCACCGCCGGGGCCGCCTGGATGCTGGTCTGGAGCCTGAGCCTCGGTCGCTCCCTCGACTGATCCGCAGCACACCGTCCCCGCGGTGTGTACATCCGTACACCGGCGTGCGTACGCTCGTACACATGACCGTGGACGCCCGGACGATGCGGGAGCGGATGCTCGCCGGTGACCCCTACCTCGCCGACGACCCGGAGCTCGCCCGGGAGAACGCCCGCGCCCAGTCGCTGGCCCAGCACTACAACGCGATGGACCCCACCGACGCCGCCGGCCGCCGCGCGCTGCTGGAGGACCTGCTCGCCGCCTTCGGCCCGGGCAGCGAGATCCGCCCGCCGTTCCACTGCGACTACGGCTACCGGACCACCGTCGGTGCGCGGACCTTCGCCAACTGGGGCCTGATCAGCCTGGACGTCGCGCCGGTGACGATCGGGGACGACGTGCAGATCGGCCCGAACGTCCAGCTGCTGACCGCCACCCACCCGATCGAGCCCGGCCCGCGGCGGGACAAGTGGGAGGGCTCGAAGCCCATCGTCATCGAGGACAACGTCTGGCTGGGCGGCGGGGTGATCGTCTGCCCGGGGGTGACCATCGGCGCCGACACCGTCGTGGGCGCCGGGTCGGTGATCACCCGGGACCTGCCGGCCGGCGTCGTCGCCGTCGGCAACCCGGCCCGGGTCGTGCGCCAGATCAGCCAGTGATCACCGGCGCGGTGGCCGGGCCCGAGCGGACGCCGGCGCCCGTCCGGCGGCACGACCCCGAGCGCCGCGACCGGCTGGTCGACGTCGCCATCGAGGTCATCGCCGAGCACGGTGTCGCCGGCACCACCCACCGGCGCATCGCCGCGGCGGCCGACGTCCCGCTGGGCTCGCTGACCTACCACTTCACCGGCCTGGAGGACCTGCGCGCCCAGGCGTTCACCCGGCACGCCGCCCGGATGGCCGCGGTGTACGAGTCGCACTTCGCCGGCGTGCGCACCCGGGAGGAACTACTGGACGCCGTCACCGACCTGGTGCACGGGAACGCCGGCGCCGACGACCGCGACTGGGCCGTGGCCTACGAGCTCCACCTCGCCGCGCTCCGCGACCCGGCGCTGCGGGAGGTCACCGAGACCTGGATGCGCGCCAGCCGGGCGGTGCTCGAGCGCATCGTCGACCCGGTCACCGCGCGCGGCGTCGACGGCCTGATCGAGGGCCTGGTCATGCACAAGATCCTGTCCACCGGCGAGCCGCGGCGGGAGGAAACCCGGCAGATCGTCGCCCGGGTCCTCGATGTCCGCTGACCTGCAGGCACCCGGCCTGCCGGCGCTGCGCCGGGCCCGCACCGCGGTGGCTGCGTGCTTCTTCACCAACGCCGTCGTCTACGCCAACCTCGTGCCCCGCTACCCCGAGGTCAAGGACCGGCTGGGGCTCACCAACGCGGCGCTCGGTGCGGCCCTGGCCGCCTTCCCGCTGGGGTCACTGCTGGCCGCGCTGTCCTCCGCCGTACTGATCCGGCGCCTCGGCTCGGCCCGGCTGGCCTCGTTCGGCCTGGTGCTGCTCTCGCTGGCTCTGTGGTCGGCGGCCATCGCGCCCCGCTGGTGGGTGCTTGCCGCGGCACTGCTGGTGGCCGGGGCGCTCGACGCGGTGGCCGACGTCGCCCAGAACGCCCACGGCCTGCGCGTGCAGCGGCACTACGGACGGTCGATCCTCAACGCCTTCCACGGCCTCTGGAGCGTCGGCGCCGTCACCGGCGGGCTGCTGGGGTCGGCCGCGGCAGGCCTGGGTGTGCCCCTCGGCGTGCACCTGGCCCTGTCCGCGGCCGTCTTCAGCGTGCTCGCGCTGCTGGGCTCCCGGCTGATGCTGCCCGGGCCGGACAGCGCCGACCGGGCGCCCGACCCGGTACCGGACGACGCCGGTCCCGGGGACGCGGGCGGCCCTCCGTGGCGCGGCGGTGCCCGGCGGACCGCCGCGCTCATGCTGGCCGCGCTGGGCGTCCTCGCCGTGTGCGGGGCGTTCGTCGAGGACGCCGGCGCCTCGTGGAGCGCGCTGTACCTGCGCGGCGACCTCGCGGCCGGCGCAGCCGCCGCCGGGCTGGGCTTCGTCGCCCTGCAGACGGCCATGACGATCGGCCGGCTGACCGGGGACCGCGTCGTCGACCGGTTCGGCCAGCGCCGGGTGGCCCGCGCCGGGGGTGCGGTGACCGCCGCCGGCATGGGGCTGGCCCTGGCGTTCCCCTCGGTGCCGGCCACCCTGGTCGGCTTCGCGCTCGCCGGGCTGGGGGTGGCCACCCTGATCCCGGCGGTCTTCGCCGCCGCGGACCAGCTGCCCGGCCTGCCGCACGGCGCGGGGCTCGCGGTGTCGAACTGGCTGCTGCGCATCGGCTTCCTGCTGTCCCCGCCGCTGATCGGGCTGGTGGCCGACACCGCCGGACTGCGCATCGCCCTGCTCACCGTCGTGCTGGCGGGCACCGGCGTGCTGGTGCTCGGCCGGGTCCTGCGCGCGCCCGTGGGCCCGGCCGACGCCCGCGCCTAGGCCGTGCGCGCCAGCAGGTGTGCCCGCGGCCCCTTCTCCGCACTGCTCTCGTCGGGCTCGCGCACCAGCTGGGCGGAGACGGCGAACCCGGCCTGCCCGAGCAGCTCGGCGACCAGCTCCGGTGGACGCCGGTGCAGGTCCAGCGACACCGGATGACCGAACCACTCCGTGGCGTGCAGGCTCTCGTCGCCGGCCTGGAAAGCCAGCAGCAACCAGCCGCCGGGCGCCAGCACGCGCCGGAACTCGGCGAACACCACCGGCAGTTGCTCGGCCGGCAGGTTGACGATCGAGTACCAGGCCAGGACGCCGCCGAGCCCGTCGTCCGGCAGGTCCAGGGCCGTCATCGACCCCTCCTCGAACCGCACCCGCGGGTAGGCCTGCCGGGCCACCGCCACCATGCCCGGTGACAGGTCCACCCCGAAGGCGTCGGCCCCCAGCGCGGCCAGGTGCGCCGTCACGTGGCCGGGCCCGCAGCCGAGGTCGGCGATCGGCCCCCGCGCGGCGGCCAGCTCCGCGAACGCGCCCAGCAACGCCCGGTCCAGCGGCCGGCCGGCGAGCTCGCCGCGGAAGGTCTCGGCGTAGTCGGCGGCGACGGCGTCGAAGGTCGCCCGGTTGGTGCGCAGGAACTCCGCTTCGGTCACGGTCGAGCACGGTAGGTGCACCTGCCGACGATCCCGGCGTCCTGCTGGTGCCCGCCGCCCCGCACCCCGTCGGGGTGTGACGCCACGCGGACCGCACCCCTCATCCGGCGGTGCGCCCGGCCAACCGCGAGGATCGGGGGGTGACGAGCACGCCCACAAGGCCGAAGCCGACGACGGACGACTGGGGCATCGACGCCAGCTGGCTCGACGCCCTGGACGAAGAGCACACGGTCGCCGAGGAGACGATCGCCACGATGCGGCAGGTCATCGGCCACCCCCCGGCCGACCTGCTGGAGACCGCACCGATCGTGGCCCGCCCCGGGGATGCCCTGGAGGTCGCCGAAGCCGAGGTCACCTGCGAGGACGGGGAGACCCGGCACGTCGCCGGGAACCTGCCCGAGGACTTCCCGTTGGGCTACCACCGGCTGCGCACCCCCGACGGCCGCGATCGGCGGCTGATCGTCTCCCCGGGTCGCTGCTGGTTGCCCGAGGGCTGGCGTGGCTGGGGCTGGGCGGTGCAGCTGTACGCCACCCGCGGCCGGGGCAGCTGGGGCATCGGTGACCTGGCCGACCTACGCGCCGTCCGTGAGCTGGCCCAGCAGCAGGGCGCCGGTTTCGTCCTGGTCAATCCCCTGCACGCCGTCGCACCCACGCCCGAGCAGGAGGCCAGCCCCTACCTGCCGGCCAGCCGCCGCTTCCGCAACCCCATCTACCTCCGGGTCGCCGACGTGCCCGGCGCCGAGGGCGTGGACCTCGAGGACGACGCCGGCCGGGCGCTGTCCGATGCCGAGCTGATCGACCGGAACGCCATCTGGGCGCACAAGCGGCGGGTCCTGCGGCGGATCTTCGACACGGGGACCGACGAGTCGGCGTTCCGCGACTGGTGGTGGCACCAGGGCCAGCCGCTCATGGACTGGGCCTCCTGGTGCGCGATCGCCGACGTCCACGGCCCCGACTGGCACAGCTGGCCCGCGGAGCTGCGGGACCCCCGCGGCTCGGGCGTGGCCGACTTCGTCGCCCGCGCCGAGACCCAGGTGGCCTTCCACGCCTGGCTGCAGTGGGTCGTGGACCTGCAGCTGCGCGCGGCCACCGAGGGCATCACCGTCATCCAGGACCTGCCGATCGGCGTGGCCGGAGGCGGCGCCGATGCGTGGGCCTGGCAGGACGTGCTCGCCGACGGCGTGAGCGTCGGCGCCCCGCCGGACGCCTTCAACACCCTGGGCCAGGACTGGGGCTCCCCGCCGCTGGTCCCCTGGCGGCTGCAGGCAGCCGACTACGAGCCGTTCATCCAGTCGATCCGGGCCACCATGGCCGGCGCGGGCGGCCTGCGGGTCGACCACGTGATGGGCCTGTTCCGGCTGTGGTGGGTGCCCTCGGACGGCTCGGCCGCCGACGGCGCCTACGTCCGCTACCCCGACGAGGACCTGCTCGACATCGTCGCCCTGGAGAGCCACCGCGCCCAGGCGATCGTGGTGGGCGAGGACCTCGGCACGGTCGAGGACGGCGTGCGGGAGGCCATGGCCGAGCACGGGATCCTGTCCTACAAGCTGCTGTGGTTCGAGGACGACGACCCCGCGCAGTGGCCGGCTGAGGCGATGGCCGCCATCACCACCCACGACCTGCCCACGGTGGCCGGACTGTGGACCGGGTCGGACCTGGCCGAGCAGCGCGCGCACGGTCTGGGCAGCGACGAGGACCTGGAGCGGGGCCGGGCCTCGCTCCTCGAGCACCTCGCCGGGGTGCCCGCGGACGCCTCCCCCGCCGAGGCGGTGGAGGCCGCCTACCGGTCGCTGGCCACCGCACCGTCGACCCTGCTGTCGGCGACGCTGGACGACGCGCTGACCGAGGAGCGCCGGCCGAACATGCCCGGCGCGAACGACCGCCCCAACTGGTGCCTGCCGCTGCCGGTGCCGGTCGAGGAGCTCGCCGCCCATCCCGGCGTGCAGGGGGTCGCCGCGGTGCTCGCCGAGGGGCTGCGCCCGGCCGTGCGGAAGGAGTCCGCCGAGGGCGGGAAGGGCAAGCGCGCGAAGAAGTGAGGACGACGGCACGGACGGTTCCGCGGTCCGTGCCGATCGAACACACGTTCGATCCCCGTGCGATGCTCTGACGATGGCGGGCGGCATGCAGCGGGGGCGGCACGGGCTCTCCCTCGCCGACCGGGCGGCCGGCTCGGGTGTCGCTCCGCAGCCGGCCCCGGATGCCGGACCCGCACGCCGGGAGGAGGCCCGGCGGCCCGCCGGGGAGGAGCACGGCCGGCACTGCTGGGTACGCGACCCGCCCGACGCCCCCGGCATCTGGCCCGGGCTGCTGGTCGAGTGGCGGCCGCGCGGCGACGGCTGGCACGGGCGGGTCGCCTACACGGTCGTCGGTGCCCACGGGCCGGTGCTCGTGGAGGCCTGGCTGCCCGCCGCGCAGCTCACGCGGGGCTGATCCGGTTAGGACGGCGGCCGGCTGGCTAACCGGCTATCCCAGGCCCGGCAGGGAGCGCGGGCCGCGAGAGCGGAGGACGACGATGACCAGCCCGCACGACGAGCCGACGCTCGACGACGTGATCACCCCGACGGAGGCCGCTCCGCGGGACCGCGCCGAGCACGCCAAGGACCCGCACCTGTCCGACGAGGCGCTCGAGCACCGCACCGAGCAGGAGCGGCAGGCCGTGGGCTCCGACGACGCGAACCCCGCGGGGGCCGACGAGCACGCCGCGACCGACTGACCGGCCGCGTACGACAGGGCGGGGTCGGAGTGCTCCGGCGCCGCCCCTGTCGCGTTCCTCAGGCCTGCTGCAGCGACCGGGTGCGACCCAGCAGCACGGTGAGCAGCAGCGCTGCGCCGGTGAACGACCCGGCCAGGACGGCCACGCCCGGCCACCCGGCGTCCTGCCAGGCCCGGCCGGCCAGGGTCCCGCCGATCGACGAGCCCACGTAGTACCAGAACGAGTACAGCGAGGCGGCCTGCCCGAGCGCCCTCCCGCACAGTTGCGCGCGGATCGCGACCCATCCGCTGGCGACGCCGTGCGCGGCGAAGAATCCGACGGTCAGCACGCACATCCCGAGGACGACGCACCACAGCGGACCGGGCAGCGTCAGCGCGATGCCGGCCCCCATCACGGCCACCGCCAGCGGCACGACCAGGCGCCGGCCCAGCCGATC
>JAOPUQ010000338.1 GCA_025963425.1 Modestobacter sp.
GCGTGCAGTTCGACGTGACGGTAGAGATCCCCAAGGGCCAGCGGAACAAGTACGAGCTGGACCACGCCACCGGACGCATCCGTCTCGACCGGATGCTGTTCACCTCGACCCGGTACCCGGCTGACTACGGGTACATCGAGGAGACGCTCGGAATGGACGGTGACCCGCTCGACGCCCTTGTCCTGCTGGAGGAGCCGACGTTCCCCGGGTGCCTCATCACCTGCCGGGCGATCGGGATGTTCCGGATGACCGACGAGAAGGGCGGGGACGACAAGGTCCTCACCGTCCCGGCGACCGACCCGCGGATGGCCCATCTCAAGGACATCGGCGACGTGTCGGAGTTCGACCGGCTGGAGATCCAGCACTTCTTCGAGACCTACAAGGACCTCGAGCCGGGCAAGAGCGTCGAGGGTGCCGACTGGGTCGGCCGCGAGGCAGCCGAGGCCGAGATCGAGGCCTCCCGGCAGCGCGCGCTCGACGCCTCCCCCCAGCACTGACCTCAGCTCTCCCGACAGCGCCCCGGTCCCCCTTCGTGGGGGCCGGGGCGCTCGACGTCGTGCCCCGGACGCGGCGGGCTGTCGCCGGCGCGCGGGGAAAGGAAAGACAGCCCGGCGGACCGAGCTGGAAAGGGAAAGGGAGAGCCGCCTGTCGGAATCGAACCGACGACCTTCTCATTACGAGTGAGATGCTCTACCGACTGAGCTAAGGCGGCGGGCGTGCGGCGATGAGCTTACGGCACCCGCCGCCCCGTCCTGCGGCGCCCCCGGGGCGTCGCGAGCCGGTCAGGCGGGCAGCCGCAGCGCCACGGTGAGCGCCTCGATGGCGATCTGCGGCTTGACGTTCTGCTCCAGCGCGGTTCGCGCGGCCAGGATGGCGTCGATCCGGTTCAGCGCCCCCTCCGCCCCGATCCGGCGGGCCAGTTCGGCCGCGTCGGCGCGGCGGTCGGGGTGCGCCAGGGTCACCGCCGCCTCCCCCGCCTCGACCACGCTGATCACCAGCGCGTCCCGGTAGAGCGCGGCGAGGTCCACCAGCGCCCGGTCCAGCGAATCGCGCCCCAGCCGGGTGGCCCGCGACTTCTGCCGCTTCTCCAGGTCCTTGAGCACCCCGGCGCCCCGGCTGGCCGCGGCGACGCCCGGCCCCCGCGCACCGACGCCCAGGCTCGCCTTGACCGCGTCGGTCTCCACGCCGTCGACCTCGGCGGTCACCCGGTCGGACTCCTCCTTCGCCGAGCCGACGAGGTCGTCGGCGGCGTTGAGGCAGGCGGCCAGCGAGACCAGCGACAGCGGGATGTCCAGCACCGCCTTGCGGGCCAGCCGGGCGGACTCGTCGCGGGCCAGGTGCCGTGCCCGGCCGACGTGGCCGCCGGCCGCGGCCGCCGACCAGGCCGCCAGCGGGGGGTCGATGCCGTCCCGGCGGACCAGCACCTCGGCGACGGCGTCCACGGGCGGGGTGCGCAGCCCCACGACCCGGCAGCGGGAGCGGACGGTGACCGGGACGTCATCAGGGTGCAGCGAGGGTGCGCAGAGCAGGAAGACCGTGCGCGGCGGCGGCTCCTCGAGCATCTTCAGCACGGTGTTGCCGGCCTGCTCGGTCATCCGGTCGGCGTCCTCGATGACCACGATCTGCCACCGCCCCTGGGACGGCGCCCGGCCGGCGACCCGCACCAGCTCACGGACCTCGGCCACCCCGATGGACAGCCCCTCCGGGACAACCCGGTGCACGTCGGCGTGGGTGCCGGCGAGCGCTGTGCGGCAGGCATGGCAGGTGCCGTCGCCGCCCTCCGGACACTGCAGGGCGGCGGCGAAGGCCCGGGCGGCGACCGAGCGGCCCGAGCCGGGCGGGCCGGTGAACAGCCAGGCGTGGGTCATCGCCGTCGGCTGGGCCACCGCGGCCCGCAGCTCGGCGACCACGTCGGGCTGCCCGATGACGTCGGCCCACACCCCGGGGGCCGGGCCGGGCGCTGCCCCACTCACTGATGCGCCTGCGCGGTGGCGCCCCGGGGACCGCGCGCCGCTCGCTTCTCCTCCGGCACCGTCTGCACCGGCAGCCCGTCCAGCAGACCGCTGACCCGGGCCTGGATCGCCGCGGCCAGCTCGTCGGGGGTCCGGCCGGCGTCGAGCACCAGGTACCGGTCGGGCGCGGCCTCGGCCAGCGCGGCGAACGTGCGCCGCACCCGCTGGTGGAAGTCCAGGGACTCCGCCTCCAGCCGGTCGGCGGTGGCGCGACCACGGGCGCGCGCCAGGCCGGTCTCCGGCGGCAGATCGAGCAGCACGGTGAGGTCGGGCTGCAGCCCCTGGGTGGCCCAGCGGGAGATGGATCGGACGTCGTCCATCGGAATCGTGCGGCCGGCGCCCTGGTAGGCCAGCGAGCTGTCGACGAACCGGTCGGTGATGACCACCTCGCCGGCGTCGAGGGCCGGGCGGAGCACGTCGTGCACGTGCTGCGCCCGGTCGGCGGCGTACAGCAGCGCCTCCGCGCGCGGGGACAGCCCGGCGCTGGCCGGATCCAGCACGATCGAGCGGATGCCGGCCCCGGAGGCGGTGGCTCCCGGCTCGAACGTCGCGCGGGACACGTAGCCCTCCTGCGCCAGCCACTCCTGCAGCCGCTTCACCTGGGTGGACTTGCCCGCGCCCTCGCCGCCCTCGAAGGCGATGAGCACGCCGCCGCCGGCCAGCCGGCGCCGCGCGGTGGTGTCCCGGCGCAGCGCGGTGACGACGTCGGCCACCAGCGGCACCGGGCGGCCGTCGTCCATCTGCCGGTAGGCGACCACCCCGACGCCCACGGCCAGCACGCCGGCGAGCAACAACATGATCCGCTCCCCGGTGACCGGGAAGACGAACGCGCCGACGTCCACCTGGTGCTGGCCCAGCAGACCGACCCCGAAGGGGACCAGCGCCAGGGACAGGATCAGCGCCGCCCGGACCAGCGACTGGACCAGTGCGAACGTGCGCCCCCGGATGGCGTCGTCGATCTCGGTGCCCAGCAGGGTGAACCCGGCCAGGTAGGCGATGCCGGCGAAGAAGCCCATCAGCACGACCAGCAGCAGGGCGATCCACAGCGTGAAGGCGCAGGCCAGCAGGACGACGACCACGCCGGCACCGACGATCGCCACCCCGAACAGCCGCTCGCGGGCCAGGTCGCGGGCGACGCTGGGGCCCAGGGCGATCCCGATGCCCAGCCCGATGAACACCGCGCCGAACAGCAGCCCGTAGGCCGCCTGCCCGCCGCCCAGGGCGTTGGCGAAGGCCTGGCCGGTGGCGATGACCACGCCGGCGGCGACGAACGCGCCGGTGATGCCGACGACCAGCCCGCGGACCAGCGGCGTGTGCCCGGCGAAGGAGAAGCCGTGCCGCAGCGACCCCAGGAAGCTCTCGCCGGTGATCTGGACCCCCGCGGCGCGACGGCCGCTGATCGACGGCAGGTTCCAGATGACGACAGCGGCGACGAGAAAGGTCAGCGCGTTCAGGTACAGCGCGAGGTCGACCTCGTTGACGTCGGGCAGCATCCCGCTGACGCCCCCGCCGATGCTGGTGAGCAGCGCGAAAACGGCGGCGGCCAGCACCGGGGTCAACCCGTAGGTCGTGACCAGCGAGAGCTGGTTGGCCGGCTCCATCTGGTCCTTGCGCAGCATGTTCGGGACGGCGGCGTCCTTCGCCGGGATCCAGAACAGGCTGAGCGCCTCGATGATGAACTGGGCGATGAACAACCACACCAGGTTGTCGACCAGCGGGATCGAGGCGAAGAAGCCGAAGCGCAGGACGTCGGTGACGACCATCGTCTTGCGCCGGTCGAACCGGTCGGCGAAGGCCCCGGCGAGCGGACCCATCAGGATCGCCGGCAGCAACCGGAACAACAGCACGGCGCCCAGCGCGTAGTTCTTGCCCGCGAAGCTGTCGACCAGTGAGGTCGCCGTGGCGGTGATCGCCAGCAGGCCCAGCCAGTCGCCGAAGCTGGACAGCGACATCGACAGCCACAGCTTGCGGAAGTCGCGCACCCGCAGCACCGCGCGCAGCTTGGCGACCAGGCTCACGGCGTTCGGCGCGCCCAGCTCGTCGTCCTCGGCGGGCCCGGCACCGGACCGGCGCCGCTCGTCGTCCGCCGGCTCGTCGTGCAGGCCGGCCAGCGAGGCCACGCCCTCGTCCCGCACGGTCGGCAGCCCCGCCGGAGGGAGCCCGTCGGCGTGCACGGCGGTGCCCTGCCCGGCCGGGGCAACGGCAGCGTCCGGCGCAGGGACGGCGGCGCCGTCCGGCGGTGGGACGTCTGCAGCGGGACGGCTCGGGAACGGGCCGGCCGTCGGGTCGGAGCTGATCGAGACCCCCGGAGGTGGGTTGGCGCTGGGTGCGGTCGGGCGTGGGCTCGGCGCAGCCACCGTACCGGCCGGCACCGACGCGACGGCCCTCTTCCCGCTCCGGGGCAACCCGCCGGAGCTAGCCTGCGCCCGTGGACCGAGGAGCGCCCGAGTGGGACCCGACGGCCTACCTGCGCTTCGCCGACGAGCGTGCCCGCCCCTTCGCCGACCTGCTCGGCCGGGTGGGCGCGCTCGACCCGGCCCTCGTGGTGGACCTGGGCTGTGGGGACGGGTCGGTCACCGCGACGCTGCTGCGGCGCTGGCCGCGGGCGCGGGTCACCGGCGTCGACAGCTCACCGAGCATGCTCGCCGCCGCGGCGGCGCACGCCGTGCCCGGGCGGCTGGAGTTCACCCGGGCCGACGTGCGCGACTGGCGCCCGGACGAGCCGGTCGACGTGCTGATCACCAACGCCACGCTGCACTGGGTCCCCGGGCACCCCGAGCTGCTGGCCGGCTGGGCGGCGGCCGTGCCGGCAGGCGGCTGGCTGGCGATGCAGGTGCCGGGCAACGGCCGGGCCCCGTCGCACGCCCTGCTGGCCCAGCTGTGCCGCTCCCCGCGGTGGGCCGCACGGCTCGCCGACGCCGCTCCGGACCCCGACGCCGTCCTGGCGCCCGGCGGCTACCTCGACGTCCTCACCGGGGCGGGGCTGACCGCCGACGTCTGGGAGACCACCTACCTGCACGTGCTCACCGGGGACGACCCGGTGCTGCGCTGGGTGGGCGGGACGGCGCTGCGTCCGGTGCTCGCCGGACTGGACGATCAGGCGGTCGCATCGTTCACCGCCGAGTACGCCGCCGCGCTGCGCGAGGCCTACCCGCAGCGGGACGACGGGACGACGGTGCTGCCCTTCCGCCGGGTGTTCGTGGTCGGGCACCGCGCCGGCTGACCCGCTCCGGCTTCAGCGCGGGGTGAGTCGGTAGGCGCGCGTCCTGTACGGGAGCTCGAGCTGCGCGCGCCCCCGGGTGTCCGGGTGGGTGGCCAGCAGGTCACGGACCCGGCCGAGGAACTCGGCCCGGCGCGCGTCGTCCATGGTGGCCACGTAGCTGCGGGTGCCGATGCCGCCGACGACCTGCTGCGGCGTCACCTGCTGGATGACCGCGAAGCCGGCCACCTCGACGGTCGCCGGCAGCTCGGCGGCGAACCGGTCGACCACGCCCTGGTCGGCCTCGTGGTCGCGGGCCTCGACGGCGAGCAGCCGGCCCAGGGCGTGCACCCACGGCACCCGCTCGTCGCGGCTGTTCCAGACCAGGCCGACCACGCCGCCCGGGCGCAGCACGCGGCGTAGCTCGACCGCCGCCGGCACGAGGTCGAACCAGTGCGCTGCCTGACCGGCGACCACGGCGTCCACCGAGGCGTCCGGCAGCGGGACGGCCTCGGCTACCCCCTCGGCGGTCTGCACCTGCGGCAGCCGGTCCCGCAGCTGGGCGAGCATCGGCGGCGACGGGTCGACGGCGACCACCTCGTGCCCGGCGGCCAGCAGGACGTCGGTGAGCAGCCCGGTGCCGGCGCCCAGGTCGAGCACCCGCAGCGGTCGGTCGCCCAGCAGGAAGGCGACCGCATCGGCCGGGTAGCCCGGGCGCAGCGCGGCGTAGTCGGCCGCGACGGAGCCGAACGACGTCCGCCTCGCCTGCCAGTCCTCCACCGCGACCGAGCTCAGCCGGCCGGGACCGTCTCGGGGGCGGCCTCCGCCGCCGTCGCCTTCGTCGCGGTCGCCTTCTTCGCGGTCGTCTTCTTGGCGGCCGCCTTCTTCGCCGGGGCCTTCTTGGCCGCGGTCTTCTTGGCGGCCTTCTTCTTCACCGGCGCCCGCTCACGGCGGTCGGCCAGCAGCTCGGCCGCCCGCTCCAGGGTGATCGACTCCACGTCGTCGCCCTTGCGGAGGCTGGCGTTGTGCTCGCCGTCGGTGACGTAGGGCCCGAAGCGGCCCTCCCGCACGGTGACCTGGCCCTGGCTCACCGGGTCGGCGCCCAGCTCCTTCAGCGGCGCAGCCGCGGCCGCACGGCCACGCTGCTTGGGCTGGGCGAAGATCGCCAGCGCCTCGTCCAGGGTGATCGTGAACAGCGCCTCCTCGCTCGGCAGGGAGCGGGAGTCGGTGCCCTTCTTCACGTAGGGGCCGTAGCGGCCGTTGAGCGCCTGGATCTCCTCGCCCTCGGGCGTGGCACCCACGGTGCGCGGCAGGGTCAGCAGCTGCAGCGCCTGCTCCAGGGTGACCGTCTCCGGCGACATGGTCTTGAACAGGCTCGCCGTACGGGCCGGCTCCTTGCTGCCCTCGGGGACGACGGTGGTGACATAGGGCCCGTACCGGCCGGCCTTGACCGCCACCGGGTGTCCGGTCTCCGGGTCGGTGCCCAGCTCACGGTCGCTGGAGGGTGCGTCCAGCAGCTCGGTGACCCGCTCGCTGGTGAGCTCGTCGGGGGCGATCTCGTCCGGGATGCTCACCCGCGCGCCGTCCTCGCCGCCGGCCTGCAGGTAGGGCCCGTACCGGCCGACCCGCACCACCACCGGGTCGCCGTTGGGCGCGGTGGCCCGCAGCGGGATCGAGTTGACGCCGCGGGCGTCGATCTCCTCCAGCCGCTGCCCGACGACGGACTTCAGCCCGCCCGAGGCGGCGATGCCGCCGGCGTGGCCGCCCTCGCCGCCGAAGTAGAAATCGGTCAACCAGTCGACCCGGCGCAGGGTGCCACCGGCGATCTCGTCGAGCTCGTTCTCCAGCTGGGCGGTGAAGTCGTAGTCGACCAGGGCCGCGAAGTGCTGCTCGAGCAGGTTGACGACGGCGAACGCGACGAAGGTCGGCACCAGCGCCGAACCCTTCTTCCACACGTACCCGCGGTCCTGGATGGTCTGCATGATCGAGGCGTAGGTGGAGGGCCGGCCGATCTCCAGCTCCTGCAGCCGAGCGGTCAGGCTGGGCTCGGTGTAGCGCGCCGGTGGGCTGGTCGTGTGACCCCGGGGGTCCAGCTCGCGGGTGTCCAACCGCTGGCCCTGCTCCACCCGCGGCAGCCGGCGCTCGCTGTCGTCGGCTTCGGCGTCGTCGTTGCTGTGGCCCTCGTCCCTGCCCTCGACGTAGGCCCGCAGGAAGCCGGGGAAGGTGATGGTGCGCCCCGAGGCGGTGAACTCCACGGTCTCGCCGGTGCTGGAGCTGCCGGCCATCCGGATGCTCAGGGTCTTGCCCACGGCGTTGGCCATCTGCGAGGCGATGGTGCGCTGCCAGATCAGCTCGTAGAGGCGGAACTCGTCCCGGCCGAGCTGGCCGGCCAGCTGGCCGGGGGTCCGGAAGGAGTCACCGGCGGGACGGATGGCCTCGTGCGCCTCCTGGGCGCCCTTGGCCTTGGTCGCGTAGCGGCGCGGCTCCGCGGGGACGTAGGCGTCGCCGTAGAGCTCGGCGGCCTGCCGGCGGGCGGCGGTGATCGCCTCGGTGGAGAGGTTGGTCGAGTCGGTCCGCATGTAGGTGATGTGACCGTTCTCGTACAGCCGCTGCGCCACCCGCATGACCTGGGCCGAGGACCAGCCCAGCTTGCGGCCGGCCTCCATCTGCAGGGTCGAGGTGATGAACGGGGCGTAGGGCTTGCGGGTGTAGTCCTTCTCCTCCACCCGGCTGACGCTGACCGGGCGACCCTCCAGGCGGGCGGCCAGCCCACGGGCACCGGCCTCGTCGAGGTGCACGACGTTGCTGGTGACGGTGCCGGTGTCGGCGTCGAAGTCACGACCGGTGGCGACCCGGCTGTCATCGACGGTCACCAGCCGGGCCCGCAGGGTCCTCGGCTCCCCCTCATCGGCGTCAGCGCGCCGGTCGGCCACCTCGAAGAGGCCGTCGAGGCTCCAGTAGTCCGCGGCGGTGAACCGCATCCGCGCCCGTTCCCGCTCGACGACGATGCGGGTGGCCACCGACTGCACGCGGCCGGCCGAGAGCTTGGGCAGCACCTTCTTCCACAGCACGGGTGAGACCTCGTAGCCGTAGAGCCGGTCCAGGATCCGGCGGGTCTCCTGGGCGTCGACCAGTGCCGTGTCCAGCTCCCGGGGGTTGGCCACCGCCCGGGCGATCGCCTCCCGGGTGATCTCGTGGAACACCATCCGGCGGACCGGCACGGTCGGCTTGAGGGTGTCGATCAGGTGCCAGGCGATGGCCTCGCCCTCGCGGTCCTCGTCGGTGGCGAGGTAGATCTCGCTGGCCTCCTTGACCAGCTGCTTGAGCCGGGTGACCTGCTGGCGGCGGTCGGGGCTGACCACGTAGAGCGGGGAGAACCCGTGGTCGACGTCGACGCCCAGCCGGGCCCACGACTCCCCCTTGTGCGCGGCCGGCACGTCCGCGGCGTTGCGCGGCAGGTCGCGAATGTGCCCCACGCTGGCCTCGACGACGTAGTCACTGCCCAGGTAGCCCGCGATCTTGGTCGCCTTCGTCGGCGACTCCACGATGACCAGCGGCTTGCCACCGCCCGCGGCGGCACGCCGGCGGGGCGTGCGGGTACCGGCGGTCGAGTCGGTGGCGGCGGCGGACTTCGCGGTCTTGGTGGGCGGCACGGTGCTCCTGTCGGGGGTGCTGATTGCAGGCGCCGGGACGGACCCGGACGCACGCGGCTGCACTGGACGTGCACCCGCTCGGCGAGGCCACGTTAGGCCACGCCTTCCCGGGGGGGCCGGACGGCGAGGCGCCACGGGCGCGCCGCAACCGGCACAACGACTGGCGCGGACTCCTGTTCCCGCACGCTCCGGAGCCGGTCAACCGGGGTCCCGGGGGGCGGTCACGACCTCGCCGATCGCCGCCAGCGTGGGCCGGTCGGCGTCGTAGTACTGAGTGTGCCCCTGGGTCGCGTCGGTGGGCAGCTCGACGTCGCCGAACCAGGGATCGGTGGGGCCGGACCCGAAGCCTGCGGTCACCGCGACCGGGTCGGCCGGAGACCAGGCGCCGTAGACCTCCGGGGACTCCAGGGCACGCGCGGTCCACGCCTCGGCCCCTGGGCTCCCCAGCAGGACGACCGCGTCGGCTGCCAGCCGGCCGGGCTGCCGGGCCGCGCGACCGGTGACGAGCGTGCCGTAGCTGTGCGCCACCACCGTGATGCGCGGCCCCGGGGGCGACCCGGGGGCGGAGCGGGCGGCGGCGAGCCCGTCCAGGACCCGGTCCAGGGCTGGTGCGGCGCGGTCGGCGGCCCAGCGGAACGGTGCGCTGACCAGCCCCGGTGTCCGGTAACCGAGCCAGACCACCGTCGCCACCGTCAGCCCGGGCGCGGCCGCCGCGGCCGCGGCCGCCACGTCGGCGGCGTCGTCGGCCAGGTTGCCGAGGTCGTCGGCCGGGGTGGTGCGGATCCCGGGGACCAGCACCGCGATCGCCCCGGCGGTGTCGACGTCGCCGAGGGACAGCGACACCAGGTCGCCCGCCGGGTCGAACTGCAGCAGCTGCACCGGCCGCCCGCCGTCCTGGTGCCGCCTGAGCTCCGCGGCGACCGCTGCGGCCATGGCGTGCTCCGGGCCGCCGGGGGGCAGGTCGCGGAGCCCTCGGTCGAGCAGCCGCCGGTTGGCCAGGTCCCGCGCCCAGCCAGGCAGCCCGTCGAGCCCGCCGACCGCGGCGGGGTGGGTCGCGACCACGGCCCGCTGCTGGGCGGCCGAGAGCCGAGCCCACCAGGCGGCCTCCGCCCCGGGCCGGCGGTCGTCGGGCAGCGGTGGCGGGACGACGGGGCCCACGGGGGCGAGCCGTGCGGTGAGGTCGTCGAAGCCGACCGCTCCGGGCACGGGGATGCCGCGGAGGCGGCCGACCGACTCCCCGGCGGTGCGGACCCCGGCGAGCACCCGGGCGGCCGCCGCGAGCGCCTCGTCGGCCA
>JAOPUQ010000362.1 GCA_025963425.1 Modestobacter sp.
GTTCACCGCCCGGTTCGGGGAGTCCTTCCCGCAGCTGGTCGGCCGGCTCTGCGGCGGCCCGGCTGCCCCGCCGGCGCGGCGCGGGCCGTTCGGCCGGCGGCGCGCGGCCGACGGGGACAGCCGGCGACCGGCCGAGGCCTGGCAGGTGACCTCGGCGCTGGCCGAGGCGACCTCCGGCGGCGGGATGATCGCCCGCCGGTTGCGCGACCGGGTCGAGCGCGCGGGCACCGTCTCCCCCGCCACCCCGTCCGGTGACCACGGCCAGGTCGTCCGGGTCGCCCCGGGCGTCGTCGCCACGGTCTCCGGCCACATGGCCACGATCTCCTTCCCCGACCTGCCCGGCCGGGTGCCGCTGGAGACGATCGAGCGGCACTGGCCCGACCTGCTGCCCACGCTGGTCGACCACGCCGGCATCGGCTTCCTGCTGGTGCACGCCGCGGAGGTCGGCCCGGTCGTGCTCGGCCGCGACGGGCTGCACCGGCTGGACTCCGGCGTGGTCATCGGGGAGGACCCGCTGACCCCCTACGGCGCGCACGCCGCCGCCCTGGTCGCCCGGTACTCGTCGTTCCCGCACTGCGCCGACGTCGTCGTCAACAGCCGGTACGACCCGGCGACCGACGAGGCCTCCCCCTTCGAGCCGCACGTCGGCTCGCACGGCGGGCTGGGCGGATCCCAGCAGCACGGCTTCCTGGTGCACCCCCGGTCCTTCGCCGACCCCGGCGAGATCGTCGGCGCGGAGCACCTGCACCGCGTGCTGCGCGGCTGGCTGACCGGCCTGGGCCACCCCGAGCCGGTGGGCGACGTCCCCACCGACGCCCCCGCTGACGTCCCGGTCTCGGCCCCCGCCTGACCCCACGGCGGCCGAAATGGACACTTCGGCCGGGAATGGTCCAGGGTGACGGACGCCGGGACACCGGGCGGCTTCGGCGGCGTGAAGTTCATGTGAACGACGTCTCGGTGACGTGCACGCGGAGGCGCGTGTGCCCGACAGTGGGCGAATGCGACCTGACGCCCGCGCCTGGTTCCAGCACCACACCACGTCGGCCACCTCACTGGCCGAGATCGACAGCGATGCCCTGCTGCTGGCCAAACGCCGCGGCGGGCACCGCATCAGCGTCGTGCTCCCGGCCCGGGACGAGGAGGCGACCGTCGGCGTCCTCGTCACCGACCTGGTGCGCCGCTGGATGGACGACGTCCCGCTCGTCGACGAGCTGCTGGTCGTGGACTCCGACTCCACCGACGACACCGCGGCCGTCGCCCGCGCCGCCGGCGCCGAGGTCGTGGCCGCCGCCGACGTGCTGCCCTCCTACGGCAGCCGGCCCGGCAAGGGCGAGGCGCTGTGGAAGTCGCTGGCCGCGACCACCGGCGACCTCGTCGTCTTCATGGACTCCGACCTGCTCGGCGACGTCAGCCACTACGTACCGGGGCTGCTCACCCCGCTGCTGGCCGACCCGCGGGTCGACTACGTCAAGGGCTGCTACACCCGCCCGCTCACCGTCGACGGCGAGCACCGCCCGGCCGGCGGCGGCCGGGTCACCGAGCTGACCGCCCGCCCGCTGCTCAACGCGCTGTGGCCGGAGCTGGCCGGGTTCGTCCAGCCGCTGGGCGGCGAGTACGCCGGACGGCGGACGGCGCTGGAGCAGGTGCCCTTCGTCTCCGGCTACGGCGTGGAGGTCGGGCTGCTGGTCGACCTGCTGCACGAGTGCGGCCTCAGCGGGCTGGCCCAGGTCGACCTGGGCACCCGCCGGCACTCCCACCAGACCGACGAGGCGCTGGGGAGGATGGCCGGGCAGATCGTGTCGACCGTGCTGGCCCGCGCCGAGCGGGGCCGCCCGGGTCGCCGCCGCTCCGAGCCCGGCGGGCTGCTCACCCAGTTCGCGCACGACGGAGCCGGTTTCGTCCCGGCCAGCACCCCGGTCGCGGTCGACGAGCGGCCGCCGCTGTGCACCGTCGCCGAGTACACCTCGCTGCGGGCCGGCGTCGTCGGCTGACCGCGGCCGCCCCCGGCGTCAGTCCCCGGCCGGGACGGCCGGTCCGTCCGACGCGCGCAGCGCCTCGGACAGGCGGGCCGCCAGCACCGGCGCGTGCTCCTGGTCCAGCAGGTAGGAGTGCGCACCCGGCACGTCGACGACGGTCATCCGGGGCACCAGCTTGCGCCACTCGTACAGCATGTCCAGGAAGACCGGGATCCGGCGGCTGGCCCGGAAATAGGTGACCGGGCCGGCGTAGGTGCCCCACCGGTAGTCGTTGTAGACGTCCCGGGTCGACCACGGCACCTGCACGTCGGGGCGCGCGTGGCCGGCGGGGGCCCGCTTGGCCAGCCGCAGCCGCTTGGCCAGCGCCTCGCGGGCGGTGTGCCGCGTCATGCCGGGAATCAGGAAGCTGACCCGGTCGGCCGCCTGGTTGAGCACCCGGGACACCGGCGGCAGCTGCCGGGCCGGCGGGTGCACGTCCAGCAGGCCGAGGAAGGCGACCGGGCGGCCCATCGCGGTGAACTGGCGGGCCATCTCGAAGGCCACCAGCCCGCCGAAGGAGAACCCGGCCAGCCGCACCGGCCCGTCGGGCTGCACCGACCCGATCGTCTCCACGTGCTGGCCGGCCAGCTCCACGATCGAGCGGCGGGCCCCCGACGGCGTCTGCAGGCGCGCGGTCAGGCCGTGCACCGGGGCCGCCAGGTCCAGGAGCCCCACCGTCGTCCGGTAGATGTCGACGTCGCCGTGGTTGCCGTGCACCAGGTAGAGCGGCGGCTCGTCGGCCTCGCCGGCGCGCAGCAATTCCACCGGCGCGTCGTCCTCGTCGCCGGCGGCCACCGCGGCCGCGACACCGGCCACGGTCGGCCCGGCCAGGAAGGTGGTCATCCGCAGCGGCCGGTCCAGCTCCAGGCGCAGCCGGCGCAGCAGCCGCATCGACTGGCGGGAGGTGCCGCCGACGTCGAAGAAGTCCGCGGTGTCGGGCACCTGGTGCCCCAGCACGTCGGCGAACGCGCGGCGGACGACGGAGGTCAGGTCGCCGTCGCCGTCGCCGAGGTCGGGGAGCGACGCGCGGTCGGCCTCCGCGGCCTCGGCAGCGGCCGCGATCTCCACCAGGCACGGGGCGTTCTTCAGCGCCGCGAGGTTGCGCACCGGGTCCCCGTTGAGCGTGTCGCGCGCCGCCCGCTCGGAGTACTTGCCGTTGTGCGTCAGCGGCAGCTCGGAGACGCCGAGGATGAGCGAGGGCACGTGCGCCGGTGACCCCTCCCGCCGCAGCAGCGCCCCGATGCGCTCCCGGAGCGGGTCGTCGAGCCGGGCCCCGGGCGCGAGCACGACCAGGAGCACCAGCCGGGTGCTGCCCGGTGCGTCGGGGTCCCGCTGCTCCACGGCCATCGCGCCGGCGACCTCGGGGAGCCGGCGCACGATGGTGTAGATCTCCGACGGCCCGATCCGGACGCCGTTGACGTTGAGCAGCCCGTCGGAGCGCCCGTGCATCCGCGCCGACCCGTCGGCGGCGATCTCGATCTGGTCGCCGTGGGTCCACATCCCGGGGTGCTGGCTGAAGTAGGACTCGGTGAAGCGCGCGCCGTCGGGGTCGGCGAGGAAGCCGACCGGACGCGAGGGAAAGGGGCGGCGGCAGACCAGTTCCCCGACCTCGCCCAGCACCGGCCGGCCCTCGTCGTCCAGGGCGGCGACGTCCAGGCCGAGACTCAGGGACTGGCAGCGCCCCGGCTGCACGGGCTCCTCGGGGTGCCCGAGGACGAAGCAGCCGATGATGTCGGTGCCTCCGGAGATCGACTGCAGCGGCATCGCGCCCACCGCGTCGGCGACCCAGGCGAACTGCCACTCGTGCAGCACGGCCCCGGTGGACAGCACCGCGCGCACGCGGCTGAGGTCGACGGCGTCCCGCGGCCGGTACCCCTCGTCCTGGCACAGCTGCAGGTAGGCCGGGCTGGTCCCGAAGACCGTCACACCGTGCGCGGCGACCAGCTCCCACAGCGTCTCCGGGCCGGTCACCGCACCGTCGTAGAGGACGACGTGGGCACCGACGGCCAGGGCCGACAGCTGCCAGTTCCACATCATCCAGGCGGTGGTGGTGTGGAAGTACAGCGTGTCGCGCGGCCGCAGGTCGTTGTGCAGCCGGTGCTCCTTGACGTGTGTGATCAGCGATCCGCCGGCCCCGTGCACCATCGCCTTGGGCGGGCCGGTCGTGCCCGAGGAGAACATCACCCACAGCGGGTGGTCGAAGGGCAGCCGCGGCCACGACCCGGCCCTGGGCTCCGCGGGCACCGAGGCCACCAGGTCGGCCAGTCGCACCGCGCCCGGCGCGACCGACGTCGGGAGCAGGCCGTCGTCCAGCAGGAGGACCTGCCGCACCGTCGGCAGCCCCGCGAGCACCTCGGCCAGCACGTCGTCCGCGGGGACGTCGCCGCGGGCCATGCCGGTGCGGTCCAGCAGCAGGGCGACCGGCTCCACCTGTCCGAAGCGGCCGAGCAGCGCACTGGGCCCCATGTCCGGGGTGGCGGTGGACAGCGTCGCGCCGAGGGCCGCCAGCGCCAGCCCCGCCACCACGGTCGCGGAGTGGTTCGGGGCGATCATGACCACCCGGTCGCCGACGCCGATGCCCCGGTCGCCCAGCGCCGCGGCGGTCCGGCGCACCGCCGTGCGCAGCCCGCCGCGGGTGAACCGGTCGACCGACCCGTCCCCGTGCACCGAGGTCAGCGCGGGGGCGTCGTCGTCGGCGTCGGGGAGCGGGCGGAGCAGGTTCTCGGCGTAGTTGAGCCGCACGTCGGGGAAGAAGCGGGCGTGCCGCACGTCGTCGCCGGTGCGCACCGGTTCGGCCGCGCCCTCCCACACCAGTCCGGACCAGCCCAGGAACGTGCGCCAGAAGTCGTCGGAGCGCTCCACGGAGAACGCGTGCAGCGCGGTCGTCGACGTCAGGTCGACGCCGGCCACGTCCTCGCACCGGGCGCGGAACGCCGCGAGCTGGGTCGGGGGGCCGGCCGGCGGGACCGGCCGGGTCGTCGTCGATCCGCTGATGCTCATCGCACCCCTCCTGGGGTCAGTTGGGTGACCGCGATGGCGGGGACGGCCACCGCCGTCCGGACGGCGAGACTGGCCACGAGACCGGCCGGGACGCCGACCGGCGCCAGCGACCACTCCCCCGACCGCCCCGAGCGGGCGACCGGGGTGACCACCGTGGCGGGCGGGCGCCGCAGCCCCACCCCGAGGCCCTTGAGCACGGCCTCCTTCTGCGTCCAGCACCGGGTGACGGCCGGCCACCGTTCCCGCGGCGCCAGGCCGGCCAGCCGCGCCTGCTCCACCGGCGCGAGCCAGCCCTCCCCGGCCGCCTCCCGGGCCTCGGCGTCGCGGTGCCGCTGGACGTCGACCCCCACCGGCGTTCCCGGGGCCAGCGCGATCAGCCCGACCCCGTCGCTGGCCGAGCACGACAACTCGATGCCCCCCGCACCCGCGTCGGCCAGGTAGGGGCGGCCGTCGTCGACGCCGATC
>JAOPUQ010000384.1 GCA_025963425.1 Modestobacter sp.
GACCACTCCAGTGGCCGGATCGAGCGCTTCCTGCAGCTGTCCGCCGAGAACAACATGACGGTGGCCAACTGCTCGACGCCGGCCAACTACTTCCACCTGCTGCGCCGCCAGGCGCTCTCGGACGTGCACCGGCCGCTGGTCGTCTTCACGCCCAAGTCGCTGCTGCGGGCCAAGGCGGCCGTCAGCCCGGTGACCGACTTCACCGAGGAGCGCTTCCGGCCGGTGCTGCCGGACCCGGGAGTGGGCGGCGAGCCGCTGGACGACGCGGCGGTGCGGCGGGTTCTGCTCTGCAGCGGCAAGATCAGCTACGAGCTGTTCGCCCAGCGGGAGGCCTCCGGCACCGCCGACACCGCGGTGCTGCGGGTCGAGCAGCTCTACCCGCTGCCGGGCGAGGAGATCGCCGAGGCGCTCGTGCGGTACCCGAACGCCACGGACGTGGTGTGGGTGCAGGAGGAGCCGGCCAACATGGGCGCCTGGCAGTTCATGGCCGTCAACCTGCCGGAGGAGCTGCCCGCCGGGCGGACGCTGCGCAAGGTCGCCCGCAAGGCGTCTGCCAGCCCCGCCGTCGGGTCGGCCAAGGTGCACGAGGCCGAACAGCGGCAGCTCGTCGCGCAGGCCTTCGCCGACTGACGCCCGCGCACCATGTACTTCACCGACCGCGGCATCGAGGAGCTGGCCGGCCGCCGGGGCGAGGAGGAGGTCTCCCTGTCCTGGCTGGCCGACCAACTGCAGGCTTTCGTCGACCAGCACCCCGAGTTCGAGGTGCCGGTCGAGCGGTTGGCCACCTGGCTGGCCCGGGGCGGCACGGACGACGTCGACGACCTCGACTGAACCCTCCGTGACCGCACCACCCGATCGACGGGGCGCCCAGCGGGACCTGATGGTCCTGCTGGGCGCCCTGTCGGCGTTCGGGCCGCTGTCGATGGACCTGTACCTGCCGGCGCTGCCCTCTTTGGAGGCCGACCTCGGCGCCGGGCAGTCGGCGGCGCAGCTGACGCTCACCGCGGTGTCGCTCGGCCTGGCCGTCGGGCAGCTGGTGGCCGGCCCGCTGTCGGACCGGCTCGGTCGTCGCGGTCCCGCACTGGTCGGCGTCGGCGCCTACGCGGTCGCCTCCCTGCTGTGCGCGGTCTCCCCCGGCGTCTGGGTGCTGTCGGGCATCCGGCTGCTGCAAGGCGTGGCCGGCGCGGCCGGCATCGTGTTGGCCCGGGCCATCGTGCGGGACCGGTTCGAGGGGGCCGAGGCAGCCCGGGCGTTCGCGCTGCTGGCCTCGATCATGGGCGCCGCCCCGGTGCTGGCACCGGTGCTGGGCGCGCAGCTGCTGCGGTTCACCGACTGGCGCGGCGTCTTCGTGGCGCTGACCGGGGTCGGGCTGCTGCTGCTGGCCGCCAGCCTGTGGCGGCTGCCGGAGACCCTCCCACCCGAGCGCCGGACCGCCGGCGGCCTGCGCGCCACCGTGCGCACCGGCCGCGTGCTGCTCTCCCAGCGGGCGTTCCTGGCCGCGGTGCTGGGCCAGGGGCTCGGTTTCGCGGTGCTGTTCACCTACATCTCCGGGTCCTCCTTCGTCCTGCAGTCCGGGTACGGGCTGTCCGCGCAGCAGTTCAGCCTGGTGTTCGCCGGCAACGGCGTCGGCATCGTGCTGGCCGGTCAGCTCTCCCGGCTGCTGGTCCGCCGGGTCGGCGCCCGGTCCCTGCTGCGCACCGGGCTGGCCGTGGAGGCGCTCGGCAGCGCGCTGCTGGTCACCGCCGCGCTGGCCGGGTGGGGCCTGTCGGTGGTCCTCGGTGCGTTGTGGGTCGTGGTGTCGGCCAACGGCCTGGTGCTGCCCAACGCCACCGCGCTGGCCATGGCCGACGCGGCGCGGATGGCCGGGACGGCGTCGGCGCTGGTGGGCGTCAGCCAGTTCGCCATCGCCGGCCTCGGTGCCCCGCTGGCCGGCCTGGGCCCGGCCGGGGAGCTGCTTCCGATGGCCATGGTGATGGTGTCCTTCGCCGTCCTCGGGCTGCTCGCCGCCGCCCTGCTCCCCGGGCGGGCCGCGCGGCCTCGGGTCGATCAGCCGGCGGCGACCGCCCGGGCATGACCGCAGCGGTGGGCCCTCCCTCCGCGCGCCTCCCCCGTCACCGGGCACAGCGGCGCCACCCTGCGTGCGTGCTCGGTCACTCGCACGCCCTCTCCGGCCTGGCTGCCGGCGCCGCAACGCTCCCCTGGGCGCCCGTGGACGGCACCGTCGCCCAGGTCGCCTGGGTGGCCGCCGTCGGTGGCTTCGCCATGCTCCCCGACCTGGACCAGCAGGGGGCGACCATCTCCCGGATGTGGGGGTCGATCACCGACGTCCCCGCCGGCCTGGTCGGGCGGATCTCCGGCGGCCACCGCTGGGGCACCCACGACGCGGTCCTGGCCCCGGCCGTGTTCGGGTTGCTCGCCTACGTCGCGGCGGGGGCGTACTGGTCCAGCCTGCTGCTGCTCGCGCTGGCCATCGGGCTGGCGCTGCGGGCACTGCACTTCGTGATCCCGGGCCGGGCGGAGAACACCGTCATCGGCAACCTGCTGATGTCCTGGGGCGGGGCCTGGCTGCTGCTGGACCACAGCCCCAGTCCGCAGTGGCTGCCGCTGGCCGTGATGGCCGGGGTGCTGGCGCACATCGTCGGGGACGCGCTGACCTGTCAGGGGGTGCCGGTACCGCTGGTGTGGACGCTGCACCGGGCCCGGCTGGCCGCCACCCCGATGCGCACCGGTGCGGCGCTGGAGAGGGTGGTCCTCGTCCCGCTGTTCTCCACCCTCACCCTTGCCTTCCTCTACCTGAACACCGGCGCCCGACAGGCCCTGGACCCGCTGGTGCAGCTGCTCGCGATGGGACGCTGACCAGCCGCTACGGTCTGCCGGTGTGACCGGTCACGTGTACGTCACCCGGCTGCTGACCGACGACGCGATGGACGCGGTCGCCGCCCTGGGCCTCCCGGTGGTGGCCGGCCGGGAGAGCCCGCCGTCGCGGGCCGAGCTGCTGCGCGACGCCGCCGGGGCGGTGGCGGTCATCAGCACGCTGACCGACCGGGTGGACGCCGCGGTCCTGGACGCCGCCGGGCCCGCGCTGCGGGTGGTCG
The DNA here is from genome assembly GCA_025963425.1 of Modestobacter sp. Classification (GTDB taxonomy): domain Bacteria; phylum Actinomycetota; class Actinomycetes; order Mycobacteriales; family Geodermatophilaceae; genus Modestobacter. Next base: position 3,096 of record JAOPUQ010000384.1, read on the forward strand.
CCAATGTGGCCGTCGGCTACGACAACGTCGACGTGCCCGCCGCCCGGGCCCGGGACGTCGTCGTCACCAACACCCCGGGGGTGCTCGACGCCGCCACTGCGGACCTGACCCTGGGCCTGGTGCTGGCCCTGGCGCGCCGGATCGCCGAGGGCGACCGCTTCCTGCGCACCGGCGCGCCCTGGGTGTGGGGGCCGCGGATGATGACCGGCCTGGACCTCTCCGCCGGCGCGACGCTGGGCGTGGTCGGCTACGGCCGGATCGGCCGGGCGGTGGCCCGCCGGGCGCGCGCGTTCGACCTGCGGGTACTGGCCACGCCGTCCCGGTCGCCGATGACCGCCGAGGAGCGCACCGCCGTGGAGTTCCGGGAGCTGCCCGAGCTGCTGGCCGACAGCGACGTGGTCACGCTGCACTGCCCGCTCACCCCGGCCACGTACCACCTCCTCGACGACGCGGCGCTGGCCCGGATGCGCCCGGGGGGCCTGCTGGTCAACACCGCGCGCGGCGCCGTCATCGACACCGACGCGCTGGTGCGGGCGCTGACCTCGGGCCGGCTGGGTGGGGCCGCACTCGACGTCTTCGAGGACGAGCCGCACGTCGACCCGCGGCTGCTGGCCCTGGAGCAGGTGGTGCTGACCCCGCACCTGGGCAGCGCCGGGGCCAGCACCCGCAACGCGATGTGCGCACTGGCGGTGCGCAACGTCGCGGCGGTGCTGGCCGGGGACGCACCCCTCACCCCGGTCTGACCGGGGTCAGCCGGTGACGCCCTCCCGGCGGGCGCAGGCGGCGACCGCCTCGGCCACCGCGGTGACCACCCGGCGGTCCAGCGGGCTGGGGACGATGTAGTCGGGGCGCACCTCGTCGCCGACGACGTCGGCGATCGCGGTGGCCGCGGCCAGCTTCATCTCCTCGGTGATGCGCGTCGCGCCGGCGTCGATCGCCCCGCGGAAGACCCCGGGGAACGCCAGCACGTTGTTGATCTGGTTGGGCAGGTCGCTGCGGCCGGTGGCGACGACGGCGGCGTACCTGGCGGCCATCTCCGGGTCGACCTCGGGGGTCGGGTTGGCCAGCGAGAACACGATGCAGCCCTCGGCCATGGAGGCGATCGCCGCCTCCGGCACCGACCCGCCGGACAGGCCGATGTAGACGTCCGCGCCGGCGAGCGCGCCGACCATCGAGCCGGCCAGGCCGGCGGTGTTGGTGTGCTCGGCCACCCAGCGCTTGACGTCGGTGAGGTCCGCCCGGCCGGTGTGCAGCACACCCCTGGAGTCGGCCACGGCCAGGTCACCGACGCCGGCCTCCAGCAGGATCTTGGTGCAGGCCACGCCCGCGGCCCCGGCGCCGGCGACCACCACGCGCAGGTCGGCCAGTGTCCGGCCGGTCACCCGGGCGGCGTTGCGGAGCGCGGCGAGCACGACGATCGCCGTCCCGTGCTGGTCGTCGTGCATGACCGGGATGTCCAGCCGCTCCCGCAGCCGGGCCTCGATGTCGAAGCAGCGCGGCGCGCTGATGTCCTCGAGGTTGATGCCACCGAAGGACGGCGCCAGCGCGGTCACGATCTCCACGATCGCGTCCGGGTCGGTGGTGTCCAGCACGATCGGGACGGCGTCCAGCCCGGCGAACTCGCTGAACAGACAGGCCTTGCCCTCCATCACCGGCAGCGCCGCGGCCGGTCCGATGTCGCCGAGGCCGAGCACCGCCGTCCCGTCGCTGACCACGGCCACCACCCGGTGCGCCCAGGTGAACCGGCGGGCGAGCGCCGGTTCGGCGGCGATCGCGCTGGACACCCGGGCCACGCCGGGTGTGTACGTGAGCGCGAGGTCGGCGATCGACTCGATCGGCCGCGTCGCACGCACGGCGAGTTTGCCGCCTTCGTGCACCGCGAACGCGGGGTCGTCGGCGAAACGGTCGGGGGTGCCACTCTGCACGGAGCCCATGGACACCGGAGGGTAGAGCAGACCCGGGCGCCTCAGGCGGGCGCGTCGGGCGCCGGGCCCAGTCGCCCCGGCCGCGGCCACGTGCGGACCAGCACCCGGCCGACCACCACGGCCGGCCCGAAGGCCCGGCTGTCGTCGGCGACCAGGGGGTTGTCGCCCTCCACCCAGTGGCCGCCGGGGACTGCGCGCCGCACCCGCTTCACCACCAGCAGCTCCGGCCGGGAGGGGAAGCGCGCCAGCACCACCTCGCCGGCGCGCACCGGGTCGCCCGGGCGTACCCGGGCCACCAGCAGCCGGTCGCCGTGCCGCACGGTGGGCGACATGGAGGGCCCGGTGACCCGCGCGGTCAGCCAGCGGGTGGGCAGGCCGGCAACGCCCCCGGGACCCGGGCCACTCGACGTGTTCTCGGTGATCACCGCGGGTAGGGTCTCAGAGAGAAACTTCCCCACGACCACCGGAGGAACTCCCATGCGTCTGTTCCGCATGTTCTCCGCCGTGGAGGCCACCGCACACTGCGACCTCCCCTGCGGCGTCTACGACCCGGCCCAGGCCCGCATCGAGGCCGAGAGCGTCAAGGCCATCCAGGAGAAGT
>JAOPUQ010000388.1 GCA_025963425.1 Modestobacter sp.
TCGACCCGGCCGGTGTCGGTGATGAGGACCATCAGCATCCGGGAGGCCGTGAGCGGGACCAGTTCCAGGTGCCGGACGGCGCTGCGCGACAGCGTCGGGTACTGGACGACGGCGACCTGGCGGGTCAGCTGGGCCAGCAGCCGCACCGTGCGGCCGAGGACGTCGTGCAGGTCGACCGCGCCGTCCAGGAACTTCTCGATCGCCCGCCGCTCGGCCACCGACAGCGGCTTGACCGCCGACAGCCGGTCGACGAAGAAGCGGTAGCCCTTGTCGGTGGGCACCCGGCCGGCACTGGTGTGCGGCTGGGTGATGTAGCCCTCCTCCTCGAGCACGGCCATGTCGTTGCGGATCGTGGCCGGGCTGACCCCGAGGTCGTAGCGGGCGGCCAGTGCCTTGCTCCCCACCGGGTCGTTGGTGGAGACGTAGTCCTGGACGATCGCCCGCAGCACCCGCAGGCGCCGGTCGTCGTGCGCCACGGCTGACACCTCCCGTACCCGTCGACGTGGCCCGCGCGCGGATGCACCGCGGCCGCCCCGCGGCGGCTGGCACTCGTACGGACTGAGTGCCAGCATACGACCGGCCGCGCCCCCGGGTCGCCGGCTCGCGGGTGTGGGATCGGTCCCTGCCGACCGCACCCGGCGACGCCCACCGACCCCCACTAGGCTGGTCGGCGGTCGACGGACCCCGCCGACGGGGCCCGGGGAGCAGGGGGATCGGTCCTGATCTTCAAGGCGGTGCGGGACGGGCGGCCGTATCCCGACCACGGCTTCTCCACCCGGGACTGGGCGATGATCCCGCCCCGGCAGATCCGGCTCGACACGCTGGTCACGACCAAGCGCGTGCTGGCCCTCGACGCGTTGCTCGCCGACGACTCGACCTTCTACGGCGACCTGTTCCCGCACGCCGTGCAGTGGCTGGGCGAGCTGTACCTGGAGGACGGCCTGCACCGGGCGCTGCGGGCGGCGCTGCAGCAGCGCAACGTCATCCACGTGCGGGTGCTGGACCTGGACGCACTGATGCCCAGCCAGCCGGCCGGCGAGCCGGGCACGGACGACGTCGCGACGGCGGCCTCCCCGTCGGAGGCGCGGCCGGCGGCCGACGGGCCCTCCCCCGCCTGAGCAGGGCACGGGCGCTGTGGCCGTTCCGGTCAGTCCGTCAGGTCACGGATCACCGCGTCGGCGAGCAGCCGGCCCCGGTCGGTGAGGACGGCGAGCCCGGCGGCGTGCGGCCCGGGCTCGAGCAGCCCGCGGACGACGGACTCCGCGGCCCGCAGCCGGCCGGCCTCCGACAGCGCGGTCAGCGGCAGGCCGTCGCGCAGCCGCAGCCCCAGCATCACCCGCTCCAGCGCCTGGTCCTCCGCGGTGAGCTGCTCGACGTCGGCGGCCGGGTGGAGCCCGGCGGCCAGCCGGTCGGCGTAGGCGGCCGGGTGCTTGACGTTCCACCAGCGCAGCCCGCCGACGTGCGAGTGCGCCCCCGGCCCGATGCCCCACCAGTTCGCGTTGGCCCAGTACAGCTCGTTGTGCCGGCAGCGCGCCGCACGGTCCCGCGCCCAGTTGGAGACCTCGTACCAGCCCAGCCCCGCGCCGCCGAGCACCCGGTCGGCGGCCTCGTACCGGTCGGCCAGGACGTCGTCGTCGGGCATGGGCAGCTCGCCGCGGGCCACCCGGCGGGCCAGCCGGGTGCCCTGCTCGACGATCAGCGCGTAGGCGCTGACGTGGTCGACGGGGGCCTCCAGCACGGCCTGCAGCGAGGCCGCCCAGTCGGCGTCGGTCTCGCCCGGGGCGCCGTAGATCAGGTCCAGGTTGACGTGCTCGAACCCGGCGGCGCGGGCCTCCCGGGCGGCCTGCGCGGCCCGGCCCGGGGTGTGCCGGCGGTCCAGCACGGCGAGCACGTGTTCCGCAGCGGACTGCATGCCCAGGCTGATCCGGGTGAAGCCGCCCGCGCGCAGGGTGGCCAGCGAGGCCGGCGTGACCGACTCGGGGTTGGCCTCGGTGGTGACCTCGACGTCCGGGGCGACCGGGAAAAGCTCGCGCACCTCGGCCAGCACCGCGGCGAGGTCCTCGGCCGGGAGCAGGGTGGGCGTGCCGCCGCCGACGAAGACGGTCTGCACCGTGGGCCGGTCCGGACCGAGGACGCCGGCGGCCAGCCGGAGCTCGGCGATCGCGGTGGCCGCGTACTCGCTGCGGCTGGCGCCGGGGCCCAGCTCGTCGGAGGTGTAGGTGTTGAAGTCGCAGTAACCGCAGCGGGTGGCGCAGAACGGCACGTGCACGTAGAGGCCGAACGGGGTGGACGACAGCTGCGCGCGGGCGGCGTCCGGGAGCATTTCCGGGCCGGCCGGCAGCGCGGGCTCGACGGCACGGGCGGCGCCGAGCAGGGGCAGGGTGGTGGTCACTGCCTCCCAGTGTGACCGCCCCCTGCAATGGGCCGGGCAGGATGCCGGGGTGACCTCCACCCCAGAGCGCGTGCTGTCCGTCGAGGTGTCCCGCGGTGTGGCGCGGCTGACCCTGGACTCCCCCGCCAACCGCAACGCCCTGTCCCGCGCGATGCGTGCGCAGCTGAAGCGGGCGCTGACCGACGCCTTCAGCGACGACACCGTCCGCGTCGTGGTCCTCGACCACACCGGCCGGGTGTTCTGCTCCGGGATGGACCTGTCCGAGGCCACCGGCGGGTCGGCCGCGGACCAGGGGGTCAACGAGTTGCCCGAGCTGCTCGAGCTGGTGTGGTCGGCGCCCAAGCCAGTGCTCGCCGCCGTCCGCGGGCCGGCGCGCGCCGGTGGGGTGGGGCTGCTGGCCGCCTGCGACGTGGTCGTGGCCGGCGCCTCGGCCACCTTCGCCTTCAGCGAGGTGCGGATCGGCGTCGTCCCGGCGGTGATCTCCGCGGTGGTCCGGCCGCGGATGCTGCCCCACGCGGCGCACCGGCTGATGCTCACCGGCGAGGTGTTCGACGCCGCGACCGCGGCGGCCGGCGGGCTGGCCGACCTCGCGGTCGCCGACGACCAGGTCGACGCCACGGTGGCCGCGCAGGTGACCGCGCTGGCCGCCGGCGCGCCGGCCGCGCTCGCGGAGACCAAGCGGCTGCTGCGGTCCACCCCGACCGGGGCACTGTCCGAGCAGTTCGCCGGGCTGCTGGGCCTGTCGGCCCGGTTCTTCGCCAGCGAGGAGGGCCAGGAGGGCATCGCCGCCTTCCGGGAGAAGCGGCCGGCCCGGTGGGTGCCCGCCGCCGGGTGACCCCTTGTCCGCCGCCGCCCAGGCGCGGACGCTGGTGCCCATGACCGACCAGGAGGACGACCGGACGAGCCGCTTCCGCGAGCTGCCCGTGCCCGTGCGGCTCGAGGAGACGGTCGAGAGCGTCGACACCGGCCGGCTGCCCGAGCGTGACCTCGGCGAGGAGCGCGACCACCTGCTCCGCATCGCCGCGGGCTGAGCTCCGGGCCGTCAGGCCGGTCCCCGGGCGGCGATCAGCGCACGTAGCCGGCGATCATCTGCCCGAGCTGTCGGATGTCCGCGCTGCCCCTGAACTCGAGGCGCACCGTGCCCAGCCCCCTGAACCGCAGGTCGAGCCCGGCATCGAGGTCGAAGGGGCGCCACGGCAGGCTCAGCGCAGCCGGCGGGTGTTGTCCGGCAGCCGTTCGGTGACACCGCGCGCGTCCAGCCACTCCGCCAGCGGGACGGCGACCCGGCGGCTGGTCCCCCACGCCGTCCGGGCCTGGCTGAGGGTGAACGGCTGCGGCACCTCGGCCAGCCGCACCCGGGCCTCCGCCTCGACCCCGGGCGCCAGGTAGACGCCGTCGGCGATGCGCACGAGCTGCTCCTCGCGGACCGCGGCAGCCAGCTCGCGCGGCCCGAGCCCGGCGGAGGTCAGGTCACCCGCCTCCGGGGCCGCGAACGGGGCCTCGGC
>JAOPUQ010000418.1 GCA_025963425.1 Modestobacter sp.
CGGCCACGTGGTTGATGTACCTGAGGATCTCCGGCTGGGTGGGGTACTTCTCGCTCCAGGTCCACTCCTGCTCGAGCTCCGGGGAGAACGAATAGGAGTAGGACAGGCTCTCGACGTCGCACCGGGCACCGGGATACCGGTTCCAGTACCAGGTTCCGCCGACGTCGTCGGCGGTCTCCAGTACCCGGGTCGTGAGACCGAGTTCGCGCAGCCGGTAGAGCTGGTAGAGGCCGGAGAGACCGGCACCGACAACGACGGCGTCGACGGTCTGTGGTTGGGACATGGGGGCTCCTGTTGGCGGACGTGCTCGTCCGCTCGCTCGGGGACTTCTCGGCAGATGGGTGTGCCGCTGCGCGGCGCGAGGTGCTCAGGCGGAGGCGCCGGAACGGCTGCCGAAGTGCCGGTCGAGCTGCTCGACCACGTAGTCCAGGCCGGCCGAGGCCCCGGGGAGCACATTGGGCATGGTGAAGAAGCCGTGCATCTGCCCGTCCAGCCGGCGGTGCTCGACGGGGACACCGGCAGCCCGCAGCTTCTCGGCGTAGGCCTCGCCCTCGTCGCGGAGCACGTCATGCTCGGCCGTGAGAACGACGGCCGGAGGTAGGCCGGACAGGTCCTCCACGCGCAGGGGCGATGCGTCGGGCGCGGTCCGGCACGAGGCGTCGGGCGTGTAGTGGTCCCAGAACCAGATCATGCTGTCGCGCGTGAGCAGCAGCTGATTCTCCGGATCACGGTACGAGTCGTTGTCGACGTCGCAGTCGGTGACGGGGTAGACGAGGACCTGCAGTGCGATGTCCGGACCACCCCGCCGAGCACGCTGGGCGACGATCGCCGCCAGGTTCCCACCGGCGCTGTCACCCATGACGACGACCGGAGCACCGTCGTAGGCCAGGTTGCCCAGGGACTTCGCGACCCATTCCAGGGCGGTGTAGGCATCCTCGACCGCCGCCGGGTAGCGGTGCTCGGGCGCGAGCCGGTAGTCGACCAGGACGACGGTCGAGGAGGACCTCTCCGCCAGCTGCCGGCCGAGGGTGTCGAACTCGTCGAGTGCGCCGATCACCCAGCCGCCGCCGTGGTAGTAGACGATCACGGAGCGGGGATCGCCGTTCGGGACGAGCACCCGCGCCGGGATGTCGCCGTGTGGTGCGGGGATGGAGATGTTCTCGACCCGTGCCACCTCCGGTCCCGCTCCGTACAGCTCCCGGAGCATGCTGCCGAAGCCGCGCGCCTCCTCCGGGGTCATCTCGTGCAGCGGCTTCGCGCCGCTGGCCGCCATTTGCTGCAGAAGTCCGGACGTTGCCTGGTCGAGTGCCATGGGCGCTCCTCGAGAGCTCGGCGGTAGGCCCCCGGCGTCGTCGTCGAGCGCCTGTGATGCGCGCCACACTGCAGAATGCATCCTGCAGTGTCAATGGGCCCGGGTGCGGCGGTGCGGGAAGCCCCTCAGCGCTGTGGTGCCGTTCCCCCGGCCCTACCGCCGGCCGGTCGACCGGCGCCGTCGGTGAGCGGAGCGCCGGCGAGCAGCCGCTCGACCTGCGGAGAGCGGTACAGCGCCACCGGCCGCCCGGCTCCCTCGGCAGCATCGAGGTGGTCGAGCAGGAGCTGCAGCCCCGGCGCCGAGAGGGCGGTCACGGAGCCGGCGTCGATGCCGTCGATCCGCACCGGTTCGCGGCCGTAGCGCCGCAGGAAGGAGGTGACGGCCGCCCCGTCGACCTCGCCGGCCAGGCACAGCACCCGCCCACCGGCAGTGTTGAGCAGGCGGACGATGCCGCGCGCTGCTGAGCCGTCGGAGGGAAGCGAGGTCACCGTCCCAGTGTGTGGCTCCGCCCGCGGTGGCGCGCCCGCGGCCGTGGAGAGCCGGCGCCCGGGCCGACGCCCGGCGGGAGCACGACACGGCAGGTGGCGCGGCCGGCTCGGGCCAGCAGCGTGCCCGCTGTGGTCCCGTGCTCAGGCACTCGGCGATGCGCAGGGCAGCAGCGAGGGCACGGACCCCGATCTCCTTGTCGGACCCTTCGGCGAGACTGCGTCGGTGAACCGCGTCGTTCTCGTGCGCCGCAGCGAGGCCACCGTCGAGGCGCGGGAGTGTTCCGACGACGGCACGGCCGTGCGGGTCCGCCGGCTCCCCGCCGCCGACCTCCCGGGCTTCGTCCGGGAGCGGGAGCGCTCGCCCGTCCGCTGGGTGTGGGACGACACCACCCGGTGGTACCCGGCGCTCCTGGCGGCCGGCGTCCGGGTGGAGCGCTGCACGGACCTGAGGCTCACTCACGCCGTCCTCCGGCGGTCGCCGTTCGTCGACCAGTCCCTGCTCGCAGACGACGAGACCGGGGGCTGGGACGCGCTGGCGCCGGTCACGGCCACCGACCCCGCCCTCTTCCCCCTCGACGACCCCGCGGACCGTCTCGATCCGGTCGCCGAGCACGAGCGTCACCAGGCGGCCCTCGCCGCCTCGGCGGGGCGAACCCGCCTCGGTCTGCTGCTCGCGGCCGAGTCCTCCGGCGCGCTGGTGGCCGCCGAGATGACCCATGCCGGGCTGCCGTGGCGGGCCGACGTGCACGAATGCCTGCTCACCGAGTTGCTGGGCCCCCGGCAGAAGCCCGGCCAGCGGACGGCGACACTCGAGCGACTGCTGACCGAGATCCGCGCGACCTTCCGGGCCCCCGCCCTGAACCCCGACTCACCCGGCGAGCTGCTGCGCGCGCTGCAGACCGCGGGGCTGACGGTGAGCGACACCCGTTCGTGGACGCTCGAGCAGCTCGACCACCCCGGTATCCCGGCCCTGCTGGAATACAAGAAGCTGACGCGGCTGCTCCAGGCCAACGGCTGGACCTGGCTGGACACCTGGGTGCGCGACGGCCGGTTCCGGTCGTACTTCCTGCCCGGTGGTGTGGTGACCGGACGGTGGGCCTCGAACGGTGGCGGAGCGCTGTCCGTCCCCACGCAGGTGCGCCCCGCGGCGGTCGCCGACGACGGCTGGCGCTTCGTCGTCGCGGATGTCGCCCAGCTGGAACCGCGCGTCCTCGCCGGCATGAGCGCGGACACGGCCATGGCCGAGGCGGCGCGGTCATCCGACCTGTACCAGGGCATGGTCGTCGGCGGCGCAGTGGCGACCCGGGCCGAGGCGAAGGTCGGGATGCTCGGGGCGATGTACGGCGGCACCCGCGGCGAGAGTGGACGCATGATGCCCCGGCTGGCCCGCCGGTACCCCCGGGCGATCGGGCTGGTGGAGGCGGCCGCCCGCGCGGGGGAGCGCGGCGAGGTCGTGCACACCCTGCTCGGCCGTGGGTCCCCGACCCCCACGGGCGCCTGGTCGGAGCGCCCGGTGGAGCTGGGCGAGCCGCCCGACGAAGTGGACTCGCGGGAGGAGCGGGACCGTCACCGGCGCGCCCGGGGCCGGTTCACCCGCAACTTCGTCGTCCAGGGCACCGGTGCCGAGTGGACCCTGTGCTGGCTGGCCGACCTCCGTAACCGGCTGTGGCGACTGGGCGGCACCGGGACGGTGAGCCAGCGGCCCCACCTGGTGTTCTTCCTGCACGACGAGGTACTCGTCCACACGCCCGAGCATCTGGCCGACGAGGTCGTCGAGGCCGTTCGCGGCGCTGCGGCCGAAGCCGGCCGGCTGCTCTTCGGCGCGTTCCCCATCGACTTCCCGCTCGACGTCGCAGTCGTCGGGTCCTGGGGCGACGCCGACTGAGCGCTCGCCCCGAGGCGATCCGACGCGTCGGTGGTGGCCGGCAACCGGCGGGATCGTCCGGCGCGAGTGACCCGACGAGCGGCATCTTGGGTGGACGCCTCCAGCGCGTCGGTCCCGAGGTACTCGGTGTGTCGGGAGCCGGTGTCCTCGCCGGCCACCGAGCGGACCTGTGTGCCGGGCGGCTGCCAGGAGAACCCGCGAGCGAGCCGCCTGCGTGATGCTCGTACCTTCGTCGGGTCGCAGCCCGCAGATGTCGAGCCGCGACAGCGGGGGCCGCTCAGCGGCCACCGGCGACCGAGGATCGGAGAACAGGTGCACGCAGGCGAGTCAGCGGTGGTGGAGCAGATCTACGACGACGTCCTCCGTCGCAATCCCGGGGAGACGGAGTTCCACCAGGCCGTACGTGAGGTGCTCGAGTCCCTGGCCGTGGTCCTCGCCCGGCACAGCGAGTACACCGAGATGAAGACGGTCGAGCGGATCTGCGAGCCGGAGCGGCAGATCATCTTCCGCGTCCCGTGGCAGGACGACAGCGGGGAGGTGCACATCAACCGGGGGTTCCGGGTGGAGTTCAACTCCGCGCTGGGGCCCTACAAGGGTGGGCTGCGCTTCCATCCGTCGGTGAACCTGGGCATCGTCAAGTTCCTCGGTTTCGAGCAGATCTTCAAGAACGCCCTGACCGGCATGCCCATCGGCGGCGGCAAGGGCGGCTCGGACTTCGACCCCAAGGGCCGGTCGGATGCCGAGGTGATGCGGTTCTGCCAGTCCTTCATGACCGAGCTGTACCGCCACCTTGGTGAGCACACCGACGTGCCGGCCGGTGACATCGGTGTCGGTGCCAGGGAGATCGGCTACCTGTTCGGCCAGTACAAGCGGATCACCAACCGCTACGAGTCGGGCGTGCTCACCGGGAAGGGCCTGGCCTGGGGCGGCGCCCTGGTGCGCACCGAGGCCACCGGTTACGGCGCGGCCTTCTTCGCCGCCGAGATGCTGAAGGTGCGCGGCGAGACCGTCGACGGCCAGCGGGTCGTCGTCTCGGGGTCGGGCAACGTCGCGGTCTACGGCATCGAGAAGGTGCACCAGCTCGGCGGGACCGCCATTGCCTGCTCGGATTCCAGTGGCTACATCGTCGACGAGAAGGGCATCGACCTCGATGTCCTCAAGCAGGTCAAGGAGGTGGAGCGGGCGCGGCTCGACGTCTACGCCGATCGGGTTCCCTCCGCCACCTTCGTCGAGGGCGGCAGCATCTGGGACGTCCCCTGCGACATCGCCGTCCCCAGCGCGACGCAGAACGAGTTGGACGGCGAGGCCGCCGCCACCCTCGCCCGCAACGGCTGCCGCTACGTCGTCGAGGGCGCCAACATGCCGTCGACCCCGGAGGCCGTGCGGATCTTCCGCGAGGCCGGGATCGCGTTCGCGCCCGGCAAGGCGGCCAACGCCGGCGGGGTCGCGACCTCGGCGCTGGAGATGCAGCAGAACGCCTCCCGCGACCGCTGGACCTTCGAGCACAGCGAGGCACGGCTCGCCGAGATCATGCGTGACATCCACACGCGCTGCCATCAGACGGCGGAGGAGTACGGCTCGCCGGGCGACCTGGTGCTCGGCGCGAACGTGGCGGGATTCCTTCGGGTCGCCGAGGCGGTCCATGCCCACGGGCTCATCTGATGCACTGCCCCTGAGCATCGCGGCGGCCGGTCCTGATCATGCTTAGCTGAGGGCCGGTTCTCGCCCGTCAGAAGGGACTGTGATGTCGATCCTCTCCAGCTTCGCCGAGGCACTGGCCACCGGGCGCATCGAGGTCGTCGACCTGACCGCGCCGCTGTCCTCGGAGACGCCGGTCATCCAGCTGCCGCCGCAGTTCGCGCAGACCGCGCCGTTCGAGCTGGAGGAGTTGAGCCGGTACGACGACCGCGGCCCGGCCTGGTACTGGAACAACTTCCGCACCGGCGAGCACACCGGGACGCACTTCGACGCGCCGAACCACTGGGTGACCGGCCGGGACGGTGATGACGTGGCGTCGGTGCCGGTGCAGCGGCTGATCGCCCCGGCCGTCGTACTGGACTTCTCGGCGCAGGCCGCCGACAACCCCGACTTCCTGCTGGAGGTCGAGCACATCGAGGAGTGGCAGGCTACGCACGGCCCGCTTCCGGAGGGCGGCTGGCTGCTCTACCGCACCGGGTGGAACGCCCGGTCGACCTCCCAGCGGGACTTCGTCAACGCCGACGACACCGGTTCGCACACACCCGGGCTCGCCCCGGCGTGCGCCCGGTGGCTGGCGGAGAAGGCGCCGGTGATCGGGCTCGGCGTGGAGACGGTCGGCACCGACGCCGGCGCGGCGCACTCGTTCGACCCGCCGTTCCCGTGCCACGCGGCTCTCATGGGCAGCGGCAAGTTCGGGCTGACCCAGCT
>JAOPUQ010000472.1 GCA_025963425.1 Modestobacter sp.
CCGCCCTTCTGCCGGGTCTTGTAGCCCAGGTTCGGGCCGCCGTTCTCCCCGGTCCGCGAGCCCGAGTTCCAGGAGCCCTCGATGGCGTCGATGTGGTAGTAGCCCTCGTTGATGCCGGTGTCGTGACGCACCGAGTCGAAGACGTAGAACTCGGCTTCGGGGCCGAAGTACGCCGTGTCGGCGATGCCCGAACTGGCCAGGTAGGCCTCGGCCTTCTTCGCCACGTTGCGCGGGTCGCGGCTGTAGGCCTCACGCGTGATCGGGTCGTGGATGAAGAAGTTGATGTTCAGCGTCTTGTACGTGCGGAACGGGTCCAGGAACGCGCTGCTCGCATCGGGCAGCAGGAGCATGTCGGACTCGTTGATCGCCTGGAAACCGCGGATCGACGAACCGTCGAAGCCCAGCCCGTCGGCGAAGGTGTCCGGGCCGAAGGTCTCCGCCGGGATGGTGAAGTGCTGCATGACGCCGGGGAGATCGCAGAACCGGACGTCGACGAACTTCACGTCGTTGTCGCGGATGTAGGCGGTGACCTCGTCGGGACTGTTGAACATCGATCCTCCGGGAGTGGACGGCCAGCTCAGCGGCAAGTTACGAGCGGTGGGTTGCTCAGGGGTGACCCCTGTGTTTCGTCGCGGTAACGTCGGTTTTCGGCGTGTCGCCGGCGGGGTGGGAGCACGCGCCGCCGAGGAGCCGACGGACCGCGTCCTACCCTGACGGACATGGCAACGGAGTCGGCACCACCCTCTCAGCACCGCGTCCGCGGCGCAGCGCTGGGGCTCCCGCGCGAGGGCCCGGGCTCGCTGGCGACCTTCGGTCAGCGCATCGGCGCCTTCCTCATCGACGCCGTCGCCTCGGCCCTGGTGACCGGGCTGGTGACCGCCCCGGACCTGCCGGGCAACTGGAGCCTGCTGACCTTCGGCGTGATGACCGTGGTGTTCCTGCTGGCCACCGGTCAGACGCCGGGCATGCGGCTGCTGGGGCTGCGCCTGGCCCACCCGCAGCAGGGACGGCGGCTCGCGGTGTGGCGTGCCGTCGTCCGGACCGGGTTGCTGGTTCTGCTGGCGCCCGCCCTGGTCGTCGACGGTGACGGCCGCGGCCTGCACGACCGGCTGACCGACACCGCCGTCATCCGCGACCGCGGCTGACCCCGCAACGGACGAGCCCCGCACCGCCGGGGTCGGCGGTACGGGGCTCGGGGTGCCCGGCGGTGCTGCTAAGCGCCGGCGGACCTGGCGCTGGCTGACCGACATCTGCCGCCCGCCGGGCAGCGGCCCGCCGGGCACCGGCGGACGGGCGCCACCGAGCGCGGACATCCGCTTGGCCAGGGCGTTGACCTCGGCGCCGGTGAGGTTGCGAGGCAGCTTCACCACGTGGGAGTTGAGCTTCTTCAGCGGGACCTGGCCCTCGGCGTCGCCCACGCTGACGTCGTAGATCGGGGTGTCACCGACGACCTTGGCGATCCGGCGCTTCTCCGCGGCGATCAGCCCGCGCACGCGCTGCGGGGCGCCCTCGCCCACGAGGACCACGCCGGGCCGGCCGAGCACGCGGTGCACGGCGTCCAGTTCACGGGTGCCGGCGACCCCGGTGGAGACCCGCCAGTCGCCGCGCATGCCCTCGAGCACCCACGCCGCGGCGCCCGGCTGGCCCTCCACCTGGCGGTAGGCCGAGCCCTGCGCCCGACGGCCGAAGAGGATCAGCGCCGCGAGCAGGCCCAGCAGGATCGCGATGGGCAGGAAGAGGAACGGGGAGTCGAGCAGGATGCCGATCAGCTCGACCACGGCCACGACCACCACGAAGGCGATCAGCATGACCCAGGGGAGCTTCGGGTCGTTGCGGTAGGTGAGCTTGTAGGCCTGGGTCATCATCCCGGCCTGGCTCTTCAGCTTGGTCAGGCGGCCGACCTTGGGCTTGCCGTCCTTGCCCAGCTTCGGCGCCTTGGTGGCGCCCTTGCCGGGAGCGCCCTTGCCGGTGGGGGCGGGACTGTCGGTGGACCTGCTGCGTGCCATGCCTGTAGAGGATAGGACCCCGGTGTGCGGGCGCCGTGCGCCCGCGCCGGGACGCTCGCCCCGAGCGGCGGGTGCGGGGGAGGACGTCAGCGGGTGACGCTGAGCCCGCGGGCCTCGGCGGCCTGCTGGTAGAGCCGGCCGGCGCGGTAGGAGCTGCGCACCAGGGGACCGGCGAGCACGCCGGCGAAGCCGATCCGCTCGGCCTCGGCGGAGAAGCCGACGAACTCCTCGGGCCTGACCCACCGCACGACCGGGTGGTGACGGACGCTGGGCCGCAGGTACTGGGTGATGGTCAGCAGGTCGCAGCCGGCCTCGTGGAGGGCCTGCATCGCCTCGACGACCTCGTGCGGTTCCTCGCCCATGCCGAGGATCAGGTTCGACTTGGTGACCAGGCCGGCCTCGCGGGCGGCGGTGATGACCGACAGGGACCGCTCGAAGCGGAAGCCGGGGCGGATCCGCTTGAAGATGCGGGGCACCGTCTCGACGTTGTGCGCCAGCACCTCCGGGCGCGAGGAGAAGACCTCGGCGAGCTGGTCGGGCTCGGCGTTGAAATCCGGGATGAGCA
>JAOPUQ010000476.1 GCA_025963425.1 Modestobacter sp.
CACCAGGCCGGTGGGCCCGCGGACGGGCGCCGCGAGGCCGCCCTCGCCAGCCGCGTGCTCACCGCGTTCGGCGGCCCAGCCGCGGGACCGGACGGCGGCCAGCTCAGCCGACAGCCGGTGCCCGGCCCCGGCGAGCAGGACCTTGCCCAGTGCGGTCGAGTGCGCGGGCAGGGTGGCCCCCACATCCAGCACCTGCGCGGAATCGTCAGGACGGAACACGTGGTGGACGACGACCACCTGGCCGCCCACGAGGGCGGCCAGCCGCACGGCCTGCCCGCTGCGGGAGGCCAGCGCGTCGGCCCAGTTCGACGAGCGGGCCCGCAGCTCGTTGACGTCGAGGTGGCTGCTGCCCAGCCGCAGCAGGCCGGTGCCCAGCGCGTAGTGGCCGGTGGCCCGGTCCTGCTCGACGAAGCCCACGAGCAGCAGCGTGCGCAGCAGGCTGTGCGTCGTCGTCTTGGCCAGGCCGACGGCCTCGGCGATGTCGGTGACCCCGAGCGTCCCGTGCGACGCGGCCACCACCTGCAGGATCGCCGCTGCCCGCTCGATGGACTGCACGGTGCCCGGCACGGCAACCGACGCTAGCCATCGCGGGGCCGTACGACCATGTCAGACAGCGGCCGTCGACGCGCTGGTCGGGGCGGTCCTACCGTGGGTGCCGAGTCCTGTGGGTCAGCGTGACCGCAGCGGTCGTGCGCCCGGAGCAGCACACCAAGGGAGTCCTCATGACCGCAGTCCCCCCACTCGGCCCGGACCAGCGCGCGCGGGCGTGGGCCGAACTCGCCGAGGGTGAGTTCGAGGTGCTGGTGGTCGGCGGTGGGGTCACCGGCGCCGGCGTCGCGCTCGACGCCGCCACCCGCGGGCTGCGGACGGCGCTGGTCGAGGCGCGCGACTTCGCCAGCGGCACGTCGTCCCGGTCCTCGAAGCTGTTCCACGGTGGCCTGCGGTACCTGGAGCAGCTCAACTTCGCCCTCGTGCGGGAGGCGTTGCACGAGCGCGACCTGGCGGTGAACCGGATCGCGCCGCACCTCGTCAAGCCCGTCCCGTTCCTCTACCCGCTGACCCGCCACTGGGAGCGGCCCTACGTCACCGCCGGCATCACCCTCTACGACGCCCTGGCCCGCCTCGGGTCGCTGGCCGAGCCGATGCCCCGGCAGAAGCAGCTGACCCGTACCGGCGCCCTGCGGCTGTTCCCGGCGTTGAAGCCGGACTCCCTGGTGGGCGCCATCCAGTACTACGACGCGCAGGCCGACGACGCCCGGCACACCCTCACCTTGGCCCGGACCGCGGCCCACTACGGGGCGACCGTGCTGAACTCCGCCGAGGTGGTGTCCTTCGCCCACGCCGGGGGCCGGGTGGTGGGCGCCCGGGTCCGCGACGTGGAGACCGGGCACGAGGTCGACGTCCGCAGCGAGGTGGTGGTCAACGCCACCGGGGTGTGGACCGACGACCTGCAGACGATGGTCGGTGGCCGGGGGCGCTTCCACGTCCGGGCCAGCAAGGGCGTGCACATCGACGTCCCGCGCGACCGGATCAACGGCGAGACCGGGATCATCCTGCGGACCGAGAAGTCGGTGTTGTTCGTCATCCCGTGGGGCAGCCACTGGATCGTCGGGACGACGGACACCGACTGGGCGCTGGACAAGGCGCACCCGGCGGCCAGCCGGGCCGACATCGACTACATCCTCGAGCACGTCAACGCGGTGCTGGCGGTGCCGCTGACCCACGAGGACATCACCGGCGTCTACGCCGGCCTCCGCCCGCTGCTGTCCGGGGAGAGCGAGTCGACCAGCCAGCTCTCCCGCGAGCACGCCGTGGCCCGCCCGATGCCCGGGGTGATCGCCGTGGCCGGCGGCAAGTACACGACCTACCGGCCGATGGCCGCCGACGCGGTGGACGCCGTGGCCGAGGACGTCACCCGCCGGGTGCCGCCGAGCGTGACCGAGAACGTGCCGCTGGTGGGCGCCGAGGGCTACGCCGCGATGGTCAACCAGCTGGACACCCTGGCCGAGCGCTGGGACATCGCCCACTTCAGGGCCGAGCACCTGCTCAACCGGTTCGGGTCGCTGACCCCCGACGTGCTGGCGATGGCCGCCGACGACGCGAGTCTGCTGGAGCCGGTGCCCGGCGCCGAGGAGTACCTGATGGTGGAGATGGTGTGGGCGGCGGCGAACGAGGCCGCGCTGCACCTCGACGACCTGCTCGCCCGGCGGACCCGGATCTCCATCGAGACCCCCCACCGCGGGGTGGCGTCCGCCGAGCCGGTGGCGCGCGCGGTGGCCGGGGTCCTGGGCTGGGACGCCGAGCGCGTCGCCAACGAGGTGGCCAGCTACACCGCCCGGGTGCAGGCCGAGCGGGCCTCGCAGGAGGCGGCCGGCGACCAGGAGGCCGACGCCGCCCGGGTGGCCGCGCCGGACACCCGCGCCGTCGCCGTGGGCCGCGCCCTGGGGTGAGGGGCCCCGCCGGGATCGGGTGACCTGGTCGTGCGGGGTCCTACCCGGTGGCCGGCCGGCCGGTAGGTGCTCCGCCGGCCAGGTAGGACGTCGGGCATGCCGACTTCCGATGCACACCTGTATCCAATACAGTCCTGCATCGTGAGCGACGTCGGCCGGCCCAGGCGCCGCCGTGAGGCCACCGTCGAGCGGTTGCTGGACGCCGCCCTGTCGGCCTTCGCCGAGCAGGGCTTCGCCGCCGCCAGCGTGGAGGACATCTGCAGCCGCGGCGGCTTCACCCGGGGCGCGTTCTACTCCAGCTTCCGCACCAAGGACGAGTTGTTCGCCGCCCTGTTCGACCGCGAGGTCCGCCGGGAGCTGGCCCGCCTCGAGGAGCTGCTCACCGGGCTGGCCGACGAGCCGGACCCGGTGGCCGCGGCGGTGGAGCGCTGCCTGGGGGCCTTCCGGCGGGACCGGACCTGGACGCTGGTGAACACCGAGTACGCGCTGCACGCCGCCCGCCACCCCGAGGCCGCCGCCCTGCTGCACCGGCACCGCGCGGGGCTGCACGCCCAGCTGACCGCCCTGATCGACCGCGCCGCCGCCGACGCCGGCGTGCAGCTGGTGCTGCCCGCCGGCCAGCTCGCCCGCACCGTCTCCGCCCTGCACGACGGGCTCACCCTCCTGCAGGTCTCCCAGCCCGACGACGACGAGGTCGCCGAGCTCGAACGACCGGCCCTGCTGCTGCTCCTGCGCGCGGCCGTGACCAGCCCAGCCCCGGCCACCCACCTCCCGGAGTCCTGATGTCCACCCTGCTCGACCGGCTGGGCCGCGCTGCCTACCGCCACCGCGTGCTGTTCTCCGCGGCCTGGGTCGCGGTGCTCGCCGCCGTGATCACGCTGTTCCTGACCGTCGGCGGGGAGTTCGACGACGAGTTCACCATCCCCGGCTCGGAGTCCCAGGCCGCGCTCGACCAGCTCGGCGAGGCCTCGACCGCCGCGGCAGGTGCCAGCGCGCAGCTGGTGTTCATCGCCCCGGAGGGGCAGGCGGTCACCGACCCGGCCTTCACCCAGGCGATCGGTGCGGTCGTGGCCGCGGCGGGGCAGGTCACCGACGTCGCGCAGGTGCAGGACCCGTTCGCCGGCCGGGCGGTCAGCGCCGACGGCCGCGCCGCGCTGGCCTCGGTGCAGTACGGGGTGGGCCAGGACGGGCTGGCCGCCGACGCCTTCGACCAGCTGCGGGCGGCGACCGCGGCCGGCACCGACGCCGGCCTCCAGGTCGCGGTGGGCGGCAACGCCTTCGCCACCGCAGCAGTGACCGTCGGCCCCGCCGAACTGCTCGGCGTCCTCGTCGCCGTGGTGGTGCTCGTGCTGACGTTCGGCTCCCTGCTGGCGGCCGGGATGAACCTGCTCATCGCCCTGGTCGGGGTGGCCATCGGGCTCACCGGGCTGCTCGCCCTGTCCGGGGCGGTCACGCTGTCCTCCACCGCCCCCACCCTGGCGCTGATGATCGGCCTGGCGGTCGGCATCGACTACACCCTGTTCATCCTGTCCCGGCACCGTTCCCAGCTGGCCGCCGGCATGGCAGCCGAGGAGTCGGCCGGGCGGGCCACCGGGACGGCCGGCTCGGCGGTCGTGTTCGCCGGGCTCACCGTGGTCATCGCGCTGGCCGGTCTGTCCGTCGTCGGCATCCCCTTCCTCACCGTCATGGGGCTGGGCGCCGCCGGAACGGTCCTGGTCGCCGTGCTGGTGGCCCTCACCCTGCTGCCGGCGCTGCTGGGCTTCGCCGGTGCCCGGCTGACCCCGGGGCCCGGCTCCCGGGCGGCGCGCCGGGAGGCGGCGCTGGCCGAGCACGCCGGCACGCCGGCCCGCAGCGGGGGTGCCCGCTGGGCGCGGCTGGTCACCCGCCGTCCCGCGCTCACCGTCGCGGTGACGGTGATCGGACTGCTGGTGATGGCCATCCCCGCGTTCCAGCTCCGCCTGGCGCTGCCCGACGCGAGCACCGCCGGCGAGGACACCTCCGAGCGGCAGGCCTACGACGCGGTGGCCGAGTACTTCGGCCCCGGCGTCAACGGGCCGCTGCTGGTGCTGGTCGACGGGCTGGACCCGGCCTCGGCCCAGCAGACCGCCGGTGCGGTCGCCGCGGCGATCGGCGGTGCACCATCCGGCGGGTCCGGTGCGCTCAGCGGTGGCCTGGACGGCGTCGTCCACGCCGCGCCCCAGGTGCTGGCCAACGGGACGACGGCGATCGTGCAGGTCGTGCCGGAGAGCGGACCGCTCGACGAGGCGACGGGCGCGCTGGTCGCCGACATCCGGGACCTGGCGCCCGCGCTCGAGCAGCGGACCGGCGCGGACATCGCGGTCACCGGGCAGACGGCGGTGGCCATCGACGTCTCCGACCGGCTGGCCGGCGCGCTGGTGCCGTTCGCGCTGATCGTCGTCGGGCTGGCGCTGGTCCTGCTGCTGCTGGTCTTCCGGTCGATCCTGGTGCCGGTCAAGGCCGCGCTGGGCTTCCTGCTGTCGGTCGGCGCCTCCTTCGGCGCCGTGGTCGCGGTCTTCCAGTGGGGCTGGCTGATGGACCTGTTCGGCGTGCCGGCGACCGGCCCGGTGATCAGCTTCATGCCGATCCTGCTGATGGCCGTGTTGTTCGGCCTGGCGATGGACTACGAGGTCTTCCTGGTCTCCCGGATGCGTGAGGAGTTCGTGCACGGCGCCGCGCCACGGGAGTCGGTCGTCGCCGGCATGCGGCACGCGGCCCGGGTCGTCGTCGCCGCCGCGCTGATCATGCTGGCGGTGTTCGCCAGCTTCGTCACGATCGAGGACGTCACGGTCAAGGCGATCGCCTTCGGGCTGGCGGTCGGGGTGCTGGTCGACGCGTTCGTCGTCCGGATGACGCTGGTGCCCGCGGTGCTGGCGCTGGTCGGCCGGGCTGCCTGGTGGCTGCCGCGCTGGCTGGACCGCCTGCTACCCGACCTGGACGTCGAGGGTGCCCGGCTGACCGCCCGCGACCAGCCGGCCGAGCGCGCGCCGGAGCCGTCGGTCGTCGGCTGACACCCTCGGGCGGCTGAGCGGACGCGGTCGGGCCATCATCGGCGCATGAGCGCTGCACCCCTGGACGTCGTCGACCTGGTCCGCGAGCTGGTCGGCCGGCCGACCGTCTCCGCCGACGCCGGAGCCCAGCGCGACGCCCTGGGCGTCGTCGCCGAGGTGCTCACCGCGGCCGCGCCGCACCTGCAGCGCACCGACGGCGGGAACCCCACCCAGCCGTGGACCCTGCTGACCACGCCCACCGACCCGGCCCGGCCCCTGCTGCTGCTGGCCTGCCACGTCGACACGGTGCCCGCCGCCGAGCCGGGGCGCTGGCAGCGCGACCCGTTCGGCGCCGAGCTGGACGACGGCCGGGTCTGGGGCCGGGGTGGGTCGGACATGAAGGCCGGACTGGTCGCCGCCGCGGCCGCGCTCGCCGCCGCCGACCCGCAGACCCCGGTGGCGCTGCTGCTGACCAGCGACGAGGAGATCGGCTCGAAGGGCGCGGCGGCGGCCGCCGCGGCGGTGGCCGAGCTGGCCGTCGGCGCGGTGGTCGTCCCGGAGGCGACCGGGAACGAGGTGGTGCTCGGGCACCGGGGCGCGCTGTGGCTGGCGGTGCGGGCGCACGGGCTCGCCGCGCACGGGAGTACGCCGGAGCGCGGCCGCAACGCCGTCCTCGAGCTGGTGTCTGTGCTGGGCCGGGCCGGTGCCGGGCTGCCGCTGGGCCGCGACCCGTTCCTGGGCGGGGAGACCTGGAACCCCGGTGTCATCGCCGGGGGGACGGTGCCCAACGTCGTCCCCGACCGGGCCGAGGTGGTCGTCGACCAGCGCACGGTCGGCGACGGGACGGCGTTGCTGGACTGGTGGCGGGCGCAGCCGGAGGTCGCCGAGGTGGAGGTGCTCGTCGATCTACCGGCCGTGCAGACCCCCGCCGGCGACCCGTGGGTGGCCTCGCTGCCGGCCGGCGTCCGGGCCGAGCCGGCCACCTACTTCACCGACGCCTCGGTGCTGCGGCCGGTGGTCGGCGATGCGCCCATCGTGGTGTGGGGCCCCGGCACCCCCGCGGTGATGCACGCCGTCGACGAGTACGTCGAGGTCGCCGAGCTGCACCAGGCGACGGCGGCGCTGGGCGACGTGCTCGCCCGCTGGCCCCGGTGAGCGCGTTCCACGTGGAACCGGCGCCGTTGCGGGCCGGGCTCGAGGGGCATCATGCAGACCGAGGACGAGGAGGTCCGACATGAACGATTTCGACCTGGTGCTGCCCACTGCCGTCGACGTCCGCGAGGTGGGCATGCGCGACGGCCTGCAACTGGAGGACCCGCTCCCCCTCACCGACAAGCTGGCGATGCTGGAGAGCCTGGTGGCCACCGGCGTCCGGCGGATCGAGGTCACCTCGTTCGTCTCGCCCAAGGCCGTGCCGGCCCTCGCCGACGCCGACCGGCTGGCCGCCGAGCTGCACCGTTTCGACGGTGTGCACTTCTCCGCCCTGGTCGCCAACGCCCGGGGGGCGGTCCGGGCCGTGGACGCCGGCATCGCCGACCTGGAGTACGTCGTCTCCGCGTCGGACTCGCACAGCCAGGCCAACGCCGGGCGTCCGACCGCCGCGGCGGTCGCCGCCGTCGGGGAGATCGCCGGGCTCGCCCACGGAGCGGGCGGCTCGCTCGAGGTCGTCATCGCCACCGCCTGGGACTGCCCCTTCGACGGCCGCACCCCGGTCGCCCGCACCGTCGACGTCGCCCGGGCCGCGGTGACCGCCGGTGCCGACGCGCTGTGCCTGGGCGACACCATCGGCACGACCACCCCGCTGCGCGTCGTCCAGCTGCTCGACGCCGTCCGCCGCGCCTGCCCAGGCACGCCCCTGGGCGTGCACTTCCACGACACCCGGGGCACCGGTCAGGCCAACGCCCTGGTCGCGGTGCAGGCCGGGGTGACGCAGCTGGACGCCTCGGTCGGCGGGCTGGGCGGGTGCCCGTTCGCCCCCGGCGCCAGCGGCAACATCGCCACCGAGGAACTCGTCTACTGGCTGACCGACGCCGGGGTGGCCACCGGCATCGACCTGGACGCCGTCCTCGCCGCGGCCGCGGTCACCGAGAAGGCGGTCGGCCGCCCGCTGCCCAGCTCGCTGGCCCGGGCGGGTGGCCGCAATGCGCCGCGCGGCGCCGTCCAGCCCGTGCCGCGTGATGAGATGGCCGGATGACGGCAGACGCGACCGACGTCCCTCCCCCGGTAGTCGACCCTCGGGTGATGCGCGACGTGCTGGGGCACTTCGCCTCCGGTATCACCGTGGTGACCGCGATGGGACCGGACGGACCGATCGGCTTCACCTGCCAGTCGTTCAGCTCGCTGTCGCTGGACCCGCCGCTGGTGGCCTTCGCCCCGGCGCGCACCTCCACCACCTGGCCGCGGCTGCGCGCGGCCGGCCGCTTCTGCGTCAACGTGCTGGCCGAGGACCAGGAAGCGCGCTCCCAGGCCTTCGCCCGGTCCGGCACCGACAAGTTCGCCGGCGTCAGCTGGGCGCCCAGCCCGCACGGCTCCCCGATGCTCGAGGGCGTGGTGGCCTGGATCGACAGCGAGCTGTGGGCCGAGTACGACGGCGGTGACCACACGATCGTCGTCGCCCGGGTGCTGGACCTGGGCGCGGACGCCGACCGCAGCCCGCTGGTGTTCCACCGCGGGGGCTACGGCCTGCAGCGGTAGGGATCAGTCGAAGCGGACGGCGATGACCGCGACGTCGTCCCGGCGGTCGGGCGTCGGGCCCACGGCGTGCCGGCAGAGGTCGGCGGGGGTGGCGTCCACCGGGGCGGCCCGCAGGCGGGCGGCCAGCGCGGCGATGCCCTGGTCGAGGTCCATGCCCGGCTGCTCGATCAGCCCGTCGGTGTAGGCGATCAGGGTCGTGCCGGCCGGCACCTCCTCGACGACGGAGTCCCGGTGGTGCGTGGCGTCCACCCCGACCAGCAGGCCGGTGACGCCGTCCAGCTGCCGGATCGACCCGTCGGGGTCGCGCAGCAGCATCGGCGGGTGACCGGCGTTGCCCAGCTCCAGGCGCCACGGCTGCCCGGGCGCGGCCGGACGCACCGCCCGGACATAGACGATGGTCGCCATCTGCGCGACCTGCAGCCCCTGCACCAGCCGGTCCAGCCGGCCGAGCACGGCGCCGGGGTCGGGGTCGGCGGCATCCCACATGCACGCGCGCAGCAGTCCGCGCAGGTGGCCCATCGCGGCGGCCGCGGCCAGGTCGTGGCCCACCACGTCGCCCACGGCGACGGCCACCGCCCCGTCGGGCAGGGACAGCAGGTCGTAGAAGTCCCCGCCGACGTCCGCGGCCGTCGACGCGCTCAGGTAGTGCGCGGCCGCGGAGATGCCCGGGATGGTGGGCAGGTCGGGCAGCAGTGACCGCTGCAGGGTCTCCGCCACCGCGTGCTCCTGCTGGTAGAGCCGCACGTTGTCCATCGCCATCGCCGCCCGGCGGGACAGATCACGGGCGAGCTCGAGGTCCTCGGGGCCGAAGGACCGACCGCGCCCGGTGACCAGCGCCATCGCCCCCAGCGTCCGGCGGCGGGCCACCAGCGGCACGGTCAGCACCGAGGTGCCGCCCAGCCGGCGGAACAGGTCGGCGGTGACCGCGGTGGGGAACACCCGGTGCAGCCACTTCTCGGTGACCTGCTCGACCAGCACCGGCTCGGCGGTGGTCAGGCTGCGCCGGCTGGGCGACCCCTCCGGCAGGGCCATGGCGTGCAGGAGGGCGAGCTCCCGCAGCTCGGCCGCCCGGCCGTCGCGGTGCCGCGTGGCGGTCTCCCGCACGGTGCCGTGGTCGTCGACCATGGTGAGGAACACCCAGTCGGCCAGCAGCGGCACGCACAGCGACGCCAGCCGGTCGAACAGCTCGGCCATGTCCAGCGTCGCGCTCAGCGT
This sequence comes from Modestobacter sp., assembly GCA_025963425.1. Lineage (GTDB taxonomy): Bacteria > Actinomycetota > Actinomycetes > Mycobacteriales > Geodermatophilaceae > Modestobacter. The sequence goes on from JAOPUQ010000476.1 coordinate 9,368, forward strand.
GCTGGTCGCCTCGGCCATCAGTGCCAGCCGGTCCTGCGCCGTCACCGCCTCGGCTCGGGCCTGTTCCGCCTCGGCTCGGGCCTGCTCGGCCTCGGCTCGGGCCTGCTCGGCCTCCTTCCGGGCGGTCCGCTCGGCGGCGAACGCCGCCGACCGCGCGTCCTCGCCGCGGACCCGTTCGGTGACGTCGGTCTGGACGCCGACGAAGCTGACCAGCTGTCCGTCGCCGTCGAAGACCGGCGTGATGGACAGCTGGTTCCAGAAGGCGGTGCCGTCCTTGCGGTAGTTCAGCAGCGTGGTGCTCACCGGCTGCTGCTCCTGCAGCGCCTTGCGGATCATGTCGACGGTGGCGTGGTCGGTCGCCGAGCCCTGCAGGAACCGGCAGTTGCGGCCCACGGACTCCTCGTAGGACCAGCCGGTGATCCGGGTGAAGGACGGGTTGACCCAGACGAGCGGGTCGTCGGCCTGCCGCGGGTCGGTGATGGTGAACGCGATGTCGGTGGCCACGACGGCCCGGTCGCGCAGCGCCCGGAGCTGCGCCTCCGGGTCGTCGACCGAGTCGCCCTCCTCCACGTGCAGGAAGACCACCAGCGCCAGCCGCTGCTCGCTGGAGTCCCGGGACAGCGGGAAGCCGGTGACCCAGAGGAGCCGCTCCCGGGCGTCGGCGGAGCTGTCGCCGGCGGTGTTGCTGGGGCCCGGGGAGAGCCGGACCGCCTCGCCGGTGAGCGGCCGGCCCGATGACACGTAGGACAGCGGGCTGGCCGTGCTGGCCAGCGGTGAGCCGGTGAGGTCGGTGAGCCCGACCGCGGCGCCCCAGGCGTCGATCGGCACGGGCAGCCTGACGTTGCCGGCCAGCTCGGTGGCGGCGGTGTTGGCGTACACGACGGTGCCGGCGGCCTGGTCGATGACCAGCACGGCGACCGGGACGTCGGCGAGCACGGCGGGCAGCGCGGCCTGCGCCCCGCTCTGGGTCTCGGTGGCAGAGACGGCGGCCTCGGCGGCGTCGACGATCGAGGTCTGCTGGGCCTGCTCGGCAGCGGCACCGGCGGCCGGGGGGGCCGCGGGGGCCGCGCCGGCCAGGACGGCGGCTGCCTCCAGGGGCACAGGGGGTGCGGGCCGGTCCCCGGACCCGTCGTTCGGGGACGGCACGCCAGAATGCTAAAGGAGAGATAGGTCGTGCACCACCGGGCGTGGTTCCCGGTGGCGGCCGGATGGCGGCCGGGCCCGCGGGGTAGGGATGCCGGGATGCCGGCACGGCGAGACGTCGTAGCCATCACCGACGAGAGAGGACGTGTCATGGGACTCCTGGACCGGTTGCTCGGCCGATCGCGCGGACCCTCCCCCTACGGTCGCCAGGGCGGCCCGTACGAGCCGGACCCGTACGCGCAGCGGCAGTCCGCTCCCCGCTCGGCCGACGAGCAGGCGATCGAGCGGTACCGCTACCTGCTGCGCACCGCCCCGCCGGACCAGGTGGAGGCCGCGCATGCCGAGGCCTTCGCCAAGCTGACCCCCGAGCAGCGCCGGCAGGTGCTCGAACAGCTCGCCGCCGTCCCGGGTGGCGAGCGCCCGCGGGGTGACGACGCACAGAGCCTGGCCCGGGCGGCGACCCGGGCCGAGATCCGGCAGCCCGGCACCCTCGAGCGCGCCTTCGGCGGCGGCGGCTACGGCGGCGGGTACGGCGGTGGCTACGGCGGCGGCTACGGCCGGGGGCCCGGCATGGGGATGGGCGGCATGGGCGGCATGGGCATGGGCAGCATGATCGGCGGCAGCCTGCTGGGCACGGTCGCCGGCGTCGTGGTCGGCTCAGCGGTGGCCGACGCGCTGTTCGACACCGGTCTCGGTGACGGCGGGCTGTTCGGCGGCGGCGACGAGGAGGCCTACGCCGAGGGCTACCAGGACGGCGCCGAGAACGACCAGGGGGACGGCGGCGGTGGCGGCGGCGAGGACTACTCGGCCGACGGCGGTGACTTCGGCGGCGGCGGCGACTTCGGCGGCGGCGGGGAGTTCTGACCCGTCTCGGCCTGCTCGGCGGCGACCTCTGCCTGGTGCCGCAGCCAGAGCAGGCCGAGCACCGGCAGCGCCAGGGGGATGAACCCGTAGCCCGAGCCGTACCCCGACCAGACCGTGGAGTCGGGGAACGCCGCCGGGTCGGCCAGGGAGAGCGTGCCCACGGTCAGCACCCCCACCAGCTCGATGGCGCAGGCCGCGGTGGCGGTGCGGCGGCCGCCGCGCCCGCCCCGGGCGAGCCCGGCGGTGGCCACGAGGTAGATGACCGCGGCCAGCGCCGAGAGCAGGTAGGCCAGCGGGGCCTCGTCGAACTGCAGGGCCAGCTGGACGGCGGCCCGGGCACCGGCGGCCACCGCGAACACGCCGTAGACGGCGACCAGCACCCGTCCCGGGCCGCGCGCCGTGCCGGTGTCCGCGCTGGTGGACTCCGCGGCGGGCAGTCCGAGGGTGCGGTCGTCCCCCGGCCGCGCGCCGGCGTCCGGTTCAGCCACGGGTGACCTCCCACAGCTGCAGCAGCCGCCAGAGCATCACGGCGACGGCGACCGCGGCGACGCCGAGCACCGTGCCCGCCCAGCGGGTCGGCTCGGAGCGGGCCCAGAGCACGCCGCCGACCGGCAACAGGACGACGGTGCCCAGGTAGGCCAGGAAGGTCGTCGTCTCCACCGGCCGGTGCCCGCCGGCCAGCGCCACCACGGCGAGGACGGCCTGGACGACGAGGACCAGCTCCAGGGCGGCCGCGCCGACCAGGTGCGCCTGCCCGATCCGACGGCGCAGCAGCGTCGACAGCGCACCGAGCAGGGCCACCGCGCCGGCCAACACGGTCGCTCCGACGACCAGGGCCGTGGTCACCGGCACCGGCCGGGCAGGGAGGGGGGCACGTGCCCATCCTCGCAAGCCCGGACCGGCGGGCAGGTCAGCGGTGGACCGAGGACATGTCCGGGTAGCGGTCGCCGACGGTCGCTCCCTTCGGCGCCGCCTCGTCGAGCGCTCGGAGGTCGTCGTCGGTCAGCTCGACGTCGGCGGCTCCGGCGTTCTCCTCGAGGTAGCTCACCCGCTTGGTGCCCGGGATCGGCACCACCGTCGGGTTGCCGTCCCGGCCCGACTGGGCCATCACCCAGGCCAGCGCCAGCTGGGTGGCGGTGACGCCCTTGGCCTCGGCGAGCTGGCGGACCCGGTCCACCAGCTCCAGGTTCTTGGCGAACGCCTCGCCCTGGAAGCGCGGGTTGCGCCGCCGGAAGTCGTCGGGGGCCAGGTCGTCGATGCTGCGGATCTGCCCGGAGAGGAAGCCGCGGCCGATCGGGGAGTAGGCGACGAACCCGATGCCCAGCTCGGCGCAGACGGCCAGCACGCCGTCGTCCTCGGGGTCGCGGCTCCACAGCGAGTACTCGGTCTGCAGCGCGGTCACCGGCTGGACGGCGTTGGCCCGGCGGATGGTGTCCGGAGCTGCCTCGGAGATACCGGCGTGCCGGATCTTCCCGGCGTCGACGAGCTCCTTGAGGGCACCCCAGGTGTCCTCGATCGGGACCGTGGTGTCCACCCGGTGCTGGTAGTAGAGGTCGATGGCCTCGACACCGAGCCGCTGCAGGGAGGCGTCGCAGGCCTGCCGGACGTAGTCGGGCCTGCCGTTGATCCCGCGGAAGGAGCCGTCCTCGCCGCGCTCGTTGCCGAACTTGGTCGCCAGCGTCACCTCGTCGCGGCGGCCGGCGATCGCCTGGCCGACCAGGCGCTCGTTGGTGAAGGGGCCGTACATGTCGGCGGTGTCCAGGAAGGTGACGCCCAGGTCGAGCGCACGGTGGATGGTCCGCTCGGCCTCGGCCTGGTCGCCGGTGCCGTAGAACTCGCTCATCCCCATGCAGCCCAGGCCTTCGGCGGAGACGGTCAGGTCGCGCAGCGTGCGTGTATGCATGCCCTCCTCCTGCCCCCGATGGCAGCACGCAACCCGTTCCGTGG
>JAOPUQ010000007.1 GCA_025963425.1 Modestobacter sp.
CGCGCAGGGCGGCCGGCAGCCGGCGCAGCAGCCCGGCCAGCGCCGGCCGGGCCCCGGGGTCGGTCACGGCGCGGTGGGCCAGCTGTACGGTGCCCGACAGGGCGACCGGCAGCGGCCGGCGCAGCCAGTCCACCAGCCGGTCGTTGCGGGTCTGCACCGCCCACCGCTGCGGGCTGGGACGGTCCGGGCCGGCCGGGTCGTGCCAGGCCAGCAGTTCTTCGGCGAACACCAGCTGCCAGCCGGCGGCGGCCAGGTCCAGGGCGAGCAGGTGCTCCTCGCCGCCGAAGAACAGCAGCGGGGCGAAGCCGCCCACGGCGAGGTAGGCCTCGCGGCGGACGACCGCGGCGAAGGCCGGGAAGCTGAGCACGTCGGGTCCCGGGGCGCCGGGGGAGGAGCCCAGCACCGCCGCCCGGTGCTTGCGGGTCACCCGGTCCGCCGACCCGTCGGCGGCCGTCTGCACCCGGGCGACGACCACCGCCAGCCGGGGATGGGCGTCCAGCAGGTCGGCGGCCCGGTCCAGGGAGCCCGGCTCCCACCACGAGTCGTCGTCGGCGAAGGCGACGTACGGGCTGCGGGCCAGGAGGACGCCGTCGGTCCGGGCGACCGCCCCGGTGTTGACCGGGAGTTCGACGACCTCGACCCGCGGGTGCGCCGCGCGGACCGCCGCGGCGGAGCCGTCGGCCGACGCGTTGTCGACCACGACGACCGGTGGCCCCCCGGGGACGTCGAGGTGGGCCAGTGACCGCAGCAGCGATGCGCGGCGGTCGCGGGTGGCGACGACGACGGTGACCCGCGGGAGGGGAGTACCCGACCGGGGCGCAGTCACGATCGGTTCACTCCACCCGGCCTGCTCACGATGTGCCACCGCGGGTCAGGCCAGCGCCTGCTCCAGGTCGGCGAGCAGGTCCTCGACGTCCTCGATGCCCACCGACAGGCGCACGAGGTCGGCGGGCACCTCGAGCGGCGACCCGGCGGCGCTGGCGTGCGTCATCCGGCCCGGGTGCTCGATCAGCGACTCGACGCCGCCGAGCGACTCGGCCAGGGTGAACAACCGGGCCCGCTCGCAGACCTGCAGCGCCGCCTCCTCGCCGCCGGCCAGCCGGAACGACAGCATCCCGCCGAAGCCGGACATCTGCTTCGCGGCGATGTCGTGGCCGGGGTGGTCGGGCAGCCCGGGGTAGAGCACCGCGCCGACCGCCGGGTGACCGAGCAGGAACTCGGCGATCCGGGCGGCGTTGGCGCCGTGGCGGTCCATCCGGACGCCGAGGGTCTTGATCCCGCGCAGCACCAGCCACGCGTCCATCGGCCCGGCGACCGCACCCATGGCGTTCTGCGACCACGCCAGCTGCTCGCCGAGCCCGGCGTCGGCGGTGACCAGCCCGCCGCCCACGACGTCCGAGTGCCCGCCCAGGTACTTCGTCGTGGAGTGCACCACCACATCGGCGCCCAGGGTCAGCGGCCGCTGCAGGTAGGGCGAGGCGAAGGTGTTGTCCACGACCAGCAGCGCGCCGGCCTCGTGCGCGACCTCGGCCAGGGCGGCGATGTCGGCGATGTTGAGCAGCGGGTTGGTCGGGGTCTCGCACCAGATGACCCGGGTGGTGGGGCGGATCGCCACCCGCAGCGCGTCGAGGTCGTTGAGGTCGACCGGGGTGTGCTCCAGGCCCCAGCGGGAGTGCGCCCGGGAGACCAGCCGGAACGTCCCGCCGTAGGCGTCGCCCGGCAGGACGACGTGGTCGCCGGGCGCGCAGACGGTGCGCAGCAGGGTGTCCTCGGCGGCCAGCCCGGAGGCGAAGGCCAGCCCGGTGGTGCCCTCCTCCAGCGCGGCGAGCGCCTCCTGCAGCGCGGTCCGCGTCGGGTTGCCGCTGCGGCTGTACTCGTAGCCGCCGCGCAGCCCGCCGACGCCGTCCTGCTTGTAGGTGCTGGTCAGGTGCACCGGGACGACGACCGCCCCGGTCGCCGGGTCCGGCTCCTGGCCGGCGTGGATGGCGCGGGTGTTGAAACCGGTGCTCATGACGCCACCGTAGGAGCCGGGGTGATGCCGACGAGGTGGCCCAGCACGTCCTGCCGGGTGACGACGCCGGCCGGCTTGCCGTCCACGTGCACCAGCAGCGCGTCGGCCGTGCCCAGCGCGGCCACCGCGGCGGCCACCGGTTCGCCCGAGCCGATGATCGGCAGTGGCTCGGACATGTGCCGTTCGACCGGGTCGGCCAGCGTCGCCCGCCCGGTGAACAGCGCGTCCAGCAGCGTCTTCTCCGCGACCGAGCCGACCACCTCGCCGGCGGTCACCGGCGGCTCGGCGCGCACGACCGGCAGCTGGCTGACGCCGTACTCGCGGAGGATGTCGATGGCGTCGCGGACGGTCTCGGTCGGGTGGGTGTGCACCAACGTCGGGGTGGCGCCGGACTTGGCGTCCAGCAGCTCGCCGACGGTCTCGCCGCCGCCGGCGTCCAGGAAGCCGTAGTCGGCCATCCACTCGTCATTGAAGATCTTGTTCAGGTAGCCCCGGCCGCCGTCGGGCAGCAGCACGACCAGGACGTCGTCCTTGGTCAGCTGCTCGGCCACCCGCAGCGCGGCGACGACGGCCATGCCGCACGAGCCGCCGACCAGCAGGCCCTCCTCGCGGGCCAGCCGCCGGGTCATGGCGAAGGAGTCGCCGTCGGAGACCGCCACGATCTCGTCGGCGATCGACCGGTCGTAGGCCGCGGGCCAGAAGTCCTCGCCGACCCCCTCGACGAGGTAGGGGCGGCCGGTCCCGCCGGAGTACACGGAGCCCTCCGGGTCGGCGCCGATGACGCGGACCCGTCCGTCGCTGGCCTCCTTGAGGTGGCGGCCGATGCCGGAGATGGTGCCGCCGGTGCCCACCCCGGTGACGAAGTGCGTGACCCGGCCCTCGGTCTGCGCCCAGATCTCCGGGCCGGTCGTCTCGTAGTGCGAGCGCGCGTTGGCCGGGTTCGCGTACTGGTCGGGCTTCCAGCCGCCCGGGGTCTCCCGGGCCAGCCGGTCGGACACCGAGTAGTACGAGCGCGGGTCGGCCGGGTCGACGGCGGTCGGGCAGACGTGCACCTCGGCTCCATAGGCCTTCAACACGTTGATCTTCTCCTGGCCCACCTTGTCCGGGCAGACGAAGATGCACCGGTACCCGCGGGTCTGGCCCACGATCGCCAGGCCGATGCCGGTGTTCCCGCTGGTGGGCTCCACGATGGTGCCGCCGGGCCGCAGGGCACCGGAGGCCTCCGCCTCCTCGATCATCCGCAGCGCGATGCGGTCCTTCACCGACCCGCCGGGGTTGACGTACTCGACCTTGGCCAGCACCAGGGGAGCGTCCGGGCCCAGGTGCTCGGTGACGTGTCGCAGCCGCACCAGCGGGGTGTTGCCGATCAGCTCGACGACGGACTCGGCGTACTGCACGGGGCCTCCTCGGCCGGGGCGCAGCCGATCGCCACGGCCCTGGACGACCATCCCACCAGACGGGGGGCGCCCGGCCGGGGATCGGGGCGGGCGGGAGGCAACGGCTCTTTCCCGACCACCCACCGCCTGCCAGCGGGCATCGAGCCGGCGTCCAGCCGGCGTCCAGGGTCGTCGGCCATGCTGGTGGTGTGCTGTGCGACTCGGTCCGCCGGTGTGCGGCGGTCCGCCGGCGGACGGCGCTGGCCGCGCTGCTGCTCGCCGTCCTGGTCGCCCTGCTGGTGGGGGTGCTCGCCGGCGGCCGGATCGTCGACCTGGACCTGGCCGTCTACCGCTGGTCCCCGGCGCAGCACTGGCCCCAGCTGTCCGGTGTCCTGGCGTGGTGGGTGGTGCTGGGCCAGCGGGCGGTCTGCCTGTCGCTGGCGGCGCTCTGGCTGGGATGGCGGGCCCGGCGGGAGCGGGACCGCCGTCCGCTCGTGCTCCTGCTGGTGGCGACCGCACTGACCGAGGTGGGGGTCGGCGGGATGAAGATGCTGGTGGGGCGGCTGGGCCCGCTCCAGCTGGGCGCGGACGCCGTGCTGCCCGGAGCGGCGCAGGTGTTCGCCGCCGGCGGCACGATCTTCCCCTCCGGGCACACGGCCAACGCCGTCGTCACCTGGGGGGTGGTGGCGATGCTCGCCCGGGAGCGCCGGCGACTCGGTGCCGTGCTGGCCGCCGCGGTCGCGGTCAGCGTCGGCCTCACCACCGTCTACCTGGGCACCCACTGGCTCACCGACGTGCTGGCGGGCTGGTGCGCCGGGGGACTGGTGCTGCTCGCCGTCCCGGTCGCCGTACCGTGGGCGGTCCGGGCCGGTGGGGCGGTGCGCCGCAGGGCAGTGGCCCTCGTCCCGGATCCTCTCGCCTGGACGGCAGCCCGACCCCCTACCCTGGTCCGTCCGGGGGCAACCCCCGGACGTGGGACGAACGTCGAAACAGCGGCGGCCCGTCCCCGAGAGAGGACCGCACCGACCCATGTCCGAGACCCTCGGCGACCTGCACCGTGAGCTGGCGCGCGTGGTGCTCGCCGATCGTGAGCTGCCCGACGTGCTCACCGAGGTCGTGCAGATCGCCCGTCGGGCGCTGCCGGGCTCGGAGGCGACGTCGATCACCCTGATCCGGGACGACAAGGCGTTCACCGCCGCCTTCGACGGGCAGCTCGCGATGGACGCCGACGAGCTGCAGTACGAGCGCGGCTACGGCCCCTGTCTGGACGCCGGGCGGGCCGGCGAGCTGTTCCTGGTCACCGACATGCGCACCGAGCATCGGTGGCCGGACTACGCCCGGCACGCCGCCGCCCGGGGCGTGGGCAGCTCGTTGTCGGTCCCGCTTCCCTTCCAGGGCGCGACCATCGGCGCGCTGAACAACTACGCCACCACCGCCGGGGCCTTCGGCGACGACGACGTGGCCCTCGGGCAGGAGGCCGCGGCGTTCGTGGCGATCGCGGTCGGCAACGCCGAGGCGGCCGCGCGGGCCACGCAGGACGTCACGAACATGCGCACGGCGATGCTCTCCCGGTCGGTGATCGAGCAGGCCAAGGGCATCCTGATGGAGCGCTACAAGGTGACCGCCGAGCAGGCGTTCACGCTGCTCACCCACGCCTCCCAGCGCAGCAACGTCAAGCTCCGGGACGTGGCCGAGGAGCTGGCGATGACGGGCGTGCTGCGCGGCAGCTGAGCGTCGCGACGCGGACGATCGCACCCGGCTGGCGTCGTCTCCGCCCGCGGGGACAGGATGCGGTCATGACGCAGACGATCCCGCCGGTGCCCCGGCGCAGCCTGGGCGGCCTGCAGGTCGCGGCCCTGGGCCTGGGCTGCATGGGCATGAGCCAGATGTACGGCACCGCCGACCGGACCGAGTCGCTGGCGACCGTCCGCCGGGCGCTGGACCTCGGGGTGACCTTCCTGGACACCTCCGACGTCTACGGCGAGGGGCACAACGAGGAACTGGTCGGCGAGGCGATCGCCGGGCGCCGCGGCGAGGTCCAGCTGGCCACCAAGTTCTCGCTGCGGCACAACGACCGGGGCGGGATGGACATCGACGGCCGGCCCGAGAACGTGCGGCCCCGGGCCGAGGCCAGCCTCCGCCGGCTCGGCGTCGACGTCATCGACCTCTACTACCAGCACCGGGTCGACCCGACGGTGCCCATCGAGGACACCGTCGGCGCCATGGCCGAGCTCGTCCAGGCGGGGAAGGTCCGGTACCTGGGGTTGTCGGAGGCCAGCGCCGCATCCATCCGCCGGGCGGCCGCCGTCCACCCGATCGCCGCACTGCAGAGCGAGTGGTCGCTGTGGACCCGCGATCTGGAGGTCCCCGGGGACGACGGCCGCAGCGTGCTGGACGTGGCCCGTGAGCACGGCATCGGCATCGTGCCCTTCAGCCCGCTGGGCCGCGGTTTCCTCACCGGCGCGATCACCAGCCCGGACGACTTCGCCGAGGACGACTGGCGACGCACCCACCCGCGGTTCACCGGCGAGGCGTTCACGGCCAACCTCCGGCTGGTCGGCGCCGTCCGGGACCTTGCCGCCGAGCGGGGCGTGACCCCCGGGCAGCTGGCGCTGGCCTGGGTGCTCGCCCAGGGCGAGGACGTCGTGCCCATCCCGGGTACGAAGCGGCGCAGCTACCTGGAGGAGAACGTCGGGGCCGCGGGTGTGCAGCTGTCGGCCGAGGACCTGTCGCGGCTGGCGCAGATCGCCCCGCCCGGGGTGGCCCAGGGCGGCCGGTACGCCGACGCGGCCTACGCGTACGGCGACAGCCCGGAGCGGGTGGCATGACGGTGTCACTGGAGGCCCCGCGGACGACGCGGGTCACCGGTTCGGACGGCGTCGAGGTGGCGGTGCACCGCTGGGGCGTGCCCGGCGCCCTGCCGCCGGTGTTCCTGCAGCACGGCTTCGTCGCCGACACCGTGACCAACTGGCAGCTGACCGGGATCGTGCCGGCGCTGCTCGCCGCCGGGCGTGAGGTGGTCGGGGTGGACGCGCGCGGTCACGGCCGGTCCGACACGCCGCACGACCCCGCCCGGTACGGCGAGGCCCGCATGGCCGAGGACCTGCAGCGGGTGGCCGACGCCCTGGGTGCGCAGCGCTACGACCTGGCCGGCTACTCGATGGGCGCGATCGTCTCGCTGCTGGTCGCCGCCCACGACGACCGGGTCCGCCGGCTGGTCGTGGGCGGGGTCGGCGCCGGGGTGGTCGAGCTCGGCGGGGTCGACACCCGCACGATCGCTCAGGAGGCGCTGGTCGCCGCGCTGGAGGCGACCGACCCGGCGGCCATCGCCGACCCGGCCGCCGCGTCGTTCCGCCGCCTCGCCGACGGCGTGGGCGCCGACCGGCTCGCCCTGGCCGCACACGCCCGCGTGGTGCACACCTCGCCGATCCCGCTGGACGAGGTCACCGCCCCCACGCTGGTCCTCGCCGGCGACGCCGACCCGCTGGCGGCACGGCCCGAGGTGCTGGCCGGGGCGATCCCCGGGGCGCGGCTGACGATCGTGCCGGGCGACCACCTCGGCGCGGTCGCCGCGGCGCAGTTCGCCACGGCGCTGGTCACGTTCCTGGGCGCACCGTGACCGAGCACGACCCCGCCTGCGGCGTCGCGCACGGCTCCGCGCCGGCCGGCCCGGTGGCGGTCGGGGACACCCCGGAGCGGGTGCTCGTCGCCGGATTCGCCTCCCCGGTCGCCGGTGCGCTGCTGCGGATCGGTGCCGAGCTGGGCTGGCGGCCGGTGCTGGTGGAGCCCGACGGGGACCGCCCCGCGCCGGCCGGGCTGCCCGCCGATGCCGTCCGGGTCACCACGCTCGCCGAGCTCCCCGGGGAGCTGGCCGGTCCCGGTGCCGACGTGGTGGTCACCGACCACCACCGCGAGGAGCTCGGGGTGCTGCTGCGCGACGCGCTCGCCCGGCCGGTCCGCTGGGTGGGGATCATGGGCAACCCCCGGCACGAGGGGCCGCACGTGGCCGCACTCGCCGGCCTGGGCGTGCCCGCCGCGGATGTCGCCCGGGTGCACCGGCCGATCGGGCTGGACGTCGGCTCGCGCACCCCGGGTGAGATCGCGGTAGCCACGCTGGCCGGTCTGCTGGCCGACCGCAACGGCCGCCCGGGGGGCTTCTTCCCCCCGACGTGACCGAGCGTGCGAGGTCGCCGCCCGGGCCCGGTGGGCCGCCGCCCCAGCGGAGCCGGCCCGGGGTGCTGCTGCCGCCTCCGACGCGCGGAACGACCCCGCACCTGGCACCGTTGGGCAGGAGAGGGGGTCCGCCGCGGGCCCTCCACGCAGACGAAGGAGGCGGGCACCCCATGGCGTCGCTGTTCAACAAGGTGGTCCAGTTCGCCAACAGCCCGAAGGGCAAGCAGGCCATCCGTCAGGCGACGGACAAGGCCCAGGCCATGGCGAAGGACCCCAAGACCCGGGCCAAGATCGACGACGTGCGTCGCCGGGTGCAGGGCGGCCGGGGCGGGAACGGCTCCGGCCCGGTGCGCTGACCGCGCCTGCGGGACACGGCCCGCACCGGCGGGCGGCTCAGACTGACGGCGTTCGCCCCTGCGGGGCGAGCGCCGTCAGCACGTCCGGGTGCAGGAAGCCGTTGCTGGCCACCGCGCTGCCCCCGGCGGGACCAGGCGCGCCGGACAGGTCGGTGAACGCCCCGCCCGCCTCGCGCACGATGACGTCGAGGGCGGCGAGGTCCCACAGCGACACCTCGGGTTCGCAGGCCACGTCCACCGCGCCCTCGGCCACCATCATGTAGCTCCAGAAGTCGCCGTAGGCGCGGGTCCGCCAGACCTGCCGGGTCAGGTCGAGGAAGCCGCCCAGCAGGTCGCGCTCCTCCCAGCCGGAGAGGCTGGAGTAGGACAGGCTGGCGTCGGCGAGCCGGCCGACCTGGGAGACCCGGCACCGGGTGGCGTTCTCCAGCCGGCGGCCGGTCCAGGCGCCGACGCCGGCGGCGGCCCACCAGCGGCGGTTCAGCGCGGGGGCGGACACCAGCCCGACCACGGGGACGTCACCGTCCATCAGCGAGATGAGCGTCGCCCAGACCGGGACGCCGCGGACGAAGTTCTTGGTCCCGTCGATCGGGTCGATCACCCACCGGCGGTCACCGCGGCCGGGGCTGCCGAACCCCTCGCCGAGCAGGGCGTCCCGGGTGCGGGCCCGGGCCAGGGAGCTGCGCAGCTGCTCCTCCACGGCCCGGTCGGCGTCGG
>JAOPUQ010000010.1 GCA_025963425.1 Modestobacter sp.
CGCAGCCAGCGGCGCCGGCGGACGGCAGCGGGAACGGTCGGGGCTGCGCTCATGCCCCCAGGCTCGGGCGGTCGGGTGACGGCCGGGTGTCCGCTGCCCGGCGCGGCCCTGACGGTCAGCCGAAGACCTCGGCCCGGCGTCAGCCGCCCAGCGAGCCGGCGAGATCCGCGGGGCCAGGGTGAGTTGCACGGTCACCACCTCGACCTCGGCGGGCGCTCAGGACAGCGACGTGCCGTCCAGGTAGAACCACCGGCCGCCCTCGCGGACGAACCGGCTGAGCTCGTGCTGGGCGCCGGCCACCCGGCCGACGCGGTGCTGCGCCCGGAACTCCACCGTGCCCTCGGCGGCCAGCAGCGAGCCACCGGAGGTGGACAGCACGTCCAGCCCCGTCCAGCGCACCTCCGGGTCCAGGTCCAGCGTGTGCGGGCGGGTGGTCGGGTGCCAGGTCGCCAGCAGGTACCCGGCGTCGCCGACGGCGAAGGCGCTGTAGCGCGAGCGCATCAGCTGCTCGGCCGTTCCGGCGGTCGCCGTCCCGTCGTGCAGCCGGCCGCAGCACTCGGCGTAGGTCAGGCCGGTGCCGCAGGGGCAGCGTCGAGGGGGCACGGCGCCATCCTGCCGTCCGGTCAGCGCGGTGCCCGCGGGACCGGCCCGGTGGCAGCCGGATCGAGAGCCGGGGACTCGAGAGCCGGGGACACGCCGGCCCCTGATCAGTCGCGCAGGCAGGCGCCCAGCGCGCCGACCATCAGCGGGACGTCGAGCGCCGACGCCAGCTCCCGGCACGAGTGCATGGCCAGCATCGGCGCACCCACGTCGACGGTCGGGATGCCCAGCCGGGTCGCCGTCAGCGGCCCGATCGTGCTGCCGCAGGGCAGGTCCGCCCGGCTCACGAAGTACTGCACCGGCACCCCGGCCTCGGCGCAGCGCTCGGCGAACCAGCCGCTCCCGAGCGCATCGGTGGCGTAGGCCTGGTTGGCGTTGAGCTTCAGCACCGGCCCCCCGCCCAGCTCCGGGGTGTGCGCCGGCTCGTGCCGGTCGGCCCGGGTGGGGTGGACGGCGTGCCCCAGGTCCGCCGACACCAGCACCGATCGGGCCACGGCCCGGTGCACCGCCTGCACGTCGCCGGGGTCGGTGACCGCCACCAGCCGGGTGATGACGTCGGCGAGGAAGCTGCCCCGCGCGCCCTGCATGGAGCCGCTGCCCACCTCCTCGTGGTCGTTGCAGACCAGCACCTGCGTGCGCTCGCCCGCCGGCGCGGCCAGCAGCGCCGTCAGCCCGGAGTGGCAGCAGGCCAGGTCGTCCAGCCGGGGCGCGGCGATCCACGTGCCGTCCGCCCCTGCCCGGGCCGCCGGCTGGGTGTCGGCCAGCACCAGGTCGTGGCCGACCACGTCGTCCGCATCCACGCCCGCCGCCGTGGCCAGCGCCTCGGCCAGGCCGGGCGTCGTCCCGAGGTCGCGGTCCCACACCGGCACCAGGTGCCGCTGCGGGTCCAGGGTCAGCCCCTCGCGCACGCTGCGGTCCAGGTGGATAGCCAGCGACGGCAGCCGCAGCGGGGCACCGGGCAGCCGGACCAGCGCCGTCCTCCCGCCGCGCAGCGCCACCCGGCCGGCCACGGTCAGCTCCCGGTCCAGCCAGGTGTGCAGCAGCGCGCCGCCGTAGGGCTCCACGCCCACCAGCCGGTACCCGGCCTGCCGGACGTCGTTGTGCGGCCGGACCTTGAACGTGGGGGAGTCGGTGTGCGCGCCCACCAGCCGCATCCCGGACGACGCCAGCGGCGCGCTGCCCACCCGGAAGGCGATCAGGCTGCCGCCCCGGCGGACGACGAAGTGCGCCGCACCCGGGGCCAGCTGCCACCGGTCGACCTCGGCCAGCTCGGTGAACCCGGCCGCGCCGAGCCGACGGGCGAGCTCGGCGACCGCGTGCGAGGGGGAGGGAGAGGCGTCGACGAAGGCCCGCAGGTCATCGCCGAGGGCGAGCTCGTCGGTCGGGGTCGGCATGCCCGCCATCCTCCCCGGCAGCGATGGTGGGTAACGGCCGGGTCGGCCCGGGTAGGGCGGGTCCCATGCCGGATGACATCGACATCGAGCCCCAGGGCGACCACGAGTACCTGGTGATCCAGGCCAGCGAGCTGGAGGACGTGCGCACCTGGTTCCGGCTCACGCCCGAGGCGCTGGACGAGATCGGCAGTGACGACGAGGAGGACGTCGTCCGCCGCACGGTGCAGTTCCTCCGCCGCCACCAGGACGTCGCCGACTTCCCCGACGTCATCGAGCTGGAGGACGTGATCGCCAGCTACGACGACTACCTGCCGGCGATGATCGGGGACTGAGCGGTCGGGGGAGGGCGCTCACCGAGCGGCGGGGACGGCGGGCCACCGCAGCCGGCCATCGGCCCCGAGGACCGCGCCCTCCGACGGCCGGTGCGGGGTCAGCCGGCCATCGGGCATCAGGTGGGAGACGGGCACCCCCCGGCCCAGCACCGCGACGTCGGCGATCAGGCGTCGGTGGCAGCGCCACCAGACGCTCTCGCTGCACATCAGGGCGACGGTCGCGTCTTCCGCGTCCGCCACCACCCGGTCGAGTGCGGCGCCGAACTCCGCCGTCCGCGTGTACGCCGCGTACGCGGCGAACTGGGCGACCGTCCACCAGCCGTCGGCCACCGGCTCCCCGGCCGGCAGCCGCCGACGGCCGCCCAGGCGTTCCTCCCACCGGTACCCGATCCCCGCTGCCGGCAGCCAGTCGGCGAGGGCCTCGCGGTGGACGTCGGGGTTGCGGCGGCTGCCCGGGAAGCGCCGCACATCGACCAGGAGGTCCGTCACCGCCCCGGTCAGGCGGGTGGCGAGCCGGGCCCTCCCCTCCGGGCCGTGGCCGACCGTCAGCAGCGGCATGCCTCCTGCCTACCCGACGCCGCAGTCCCCCGATCGCGCGTCCGGGTGGATGACCGACTCGCGCTCGAGCGGCCGAGGAGACGATCATCGGGCCATGGCGAGCGCGGGCAGCGGCTTCTCCGGCCGCGCTGCCCTGCTGCTGACCCTGGCCGCGGGGCTGGTCGCCACCGTGGCCGGCTGCTCGAGCGCGGACGAGCCCGAGGTCCGGGACATCGCGTCGTCCTTCGCCAGCAGTGGTCCGCAAGGGCGCTGCGACCTGCTGGCACCGGCCACGCTGACCAGCCTGGTGCAGGGGGGCGAGTCCTGTCCGGAGGCCGTCCAGCACCTCCCCGTGGGCAGCGGCGAGGTGGTGTCGGTGGAGGTGTGGGGCGTGGACGCCCAGGTGCACCTCACCGACGACACGCTCTTCCTCACCCGGGATGACACGGGGTGGCGGGTGAGCGCTGCGGCGTGCGCGCCCGCTGGGAAGGGTTCCTACCTGTGTCAGGTGGAGGCGTCATGAGAGGTGTCCAGGCCGTCTTCGTCGCCTATCTGGTGCTCATCGCCGCCGGGGTCGCGTACTGCGTCATCCTCGGGCTGCTCGGGCGGTGACCGCGGTGCGCAGCTTCCTGAAGGGCAACGGGCTGAGCCTGGGATTCGGCGCCCTGTTCCTGGCCACGCTCGTCGGTCAGGCGCTCGCGGGGGTGGCCGAGTTCAACGACCAGCGTGTGAGCGAGGGGCTGGCCGGGGTGTCCCTGGCCCGCTACGTCACCTCGTCGTCCTTCGCCGTCGACGTCATGGAGAACTGGCAGTCGGAGTACCTCCAGTTCTTCCTCTACGTCTACGCGACGGTCTGGCTGGTCCAGCGCGGTTCGCCGGAGTCGAAGGAGCTTCACCGGGTCGGGACGGAGACCGACCAGGAGCAGCGGGTGCACGAGCACTCCGGCGAGGACTCACCGACCTGGGCGCGTACCGGTGGTCTGCGTACCGCGGTGTTCTCCCGGTCCCTGGGACTGCTGATGGGCGGCATCTTCCTGCTGACCTGGGCGGGGATGTCGGTGGCCGGCTGGTCGGCCTTCAACGCCGAGCAGCTCGCCGGCCACGAGGACCCGGTGTCCTGGCTGGGCTACCTCGCCCACCCCGACTTCTGGAGCCGGACCTTCCAGAACTGGCAGTCCGAGATGCTCGCCGTCGGTTCGATGGCCATCTTCGCCGTCTACCTGCGCCAGCGTGGCTCACCGGAGTCCAAGCCGGTCGGGGCGGCGCACGCCGACACCGGTCAGACCGGCTGACCGGACTCAGCCGAGCGCGGCGAGGAGCGCCTGGCAGGCCTCCTCGCACCGGCGGCAGGACTCGCCGCAGATCCGGCAGTGCTCGTGCATGGAGGCATGCCGCGCGCACTCCTCGGCACAGACCCGGCAGGCCGCCGCACAGGCGGTCAGCGTGGCCCGGGTGAGGTCGGCGTTGGTGCCGGTGCGCCGGGAGACGACCCGGCCGGTCGCCGCGCAGAGGTCGGCGCAGTCGAGGTCCGTGCGGATGCAGGTGGTCAGCTCGGCGACCATGTCCTCGCCCAGGCAGGCGTCGGCGCACGCCGTGCAGGCCTGGGCGCACTCCACACACGCCTCGATGCAGTTCTGCAGCACGGTCACGTCGACCCCGCCCAGGTCCTTCGGGTACGCCTGCAGCATCTGGCCCACCACGGTGGTCATGGCACTCCCTCCTCGACGTGACGCCACCGCCGGCCTGCTGGCCGCCCGGCTGCGCGCCGACGGCGCGGTCGTACCCGTCGACTGCCACCGGTCAACCGGTCGACCGGTCCGGGCCGCAACCGGGAATCGCGCCGTCCGGCGAGCGGCCCGCCGACGCCCGGCTCGCGCGGGTGGGATGCTGCAGGGTGTGAGCGAGCCCACCCCGCCCTCCCGGCCGGCCCTTCCCGGTGATCCCGACGCGCTCGCCGCGGCCCTGGAGGCGACCGGGTACCTGCCCGACGAGGGCCTGGCGACGGCGGCCTACCTGGCGCTGGTCATGCACCGGCCGCTGTTCCTGGAGGGGGAGGCCGGCGTCGGCAAGACCGCGCTGGCCCGCGCGCTGGCCGAGGTCACCGCCCGGCCGCTCTACCGGCTGCAGTGCTACGAGGGCCTGGAGGCCAGCCAGGCGCTCTACGACTGGGACTTCGGCCGCCAGCTGCTGCACCTGCGCGCCGCCGAGGCCGCGCACGACGGGCACGGCACGGAGGAGCTCGAGGCCTCCCTCTACGACCGCCGATTCCTGCTGGCCCGCCCGCTGCTGCAGGCGCTGGAGGACTCCCCGTCGGTGCTGCTCGTCGACGAGGTGGACCGGGCCGACGACGAGTTCGAGGCCTTCCTGCTCGAGGTGCTCAGCGACTTCACCATCTCCATCCCCGAGCTGGGCACGGTGCGCGCCGAGACCCCGCCGCTCGTCGTCCTCACCTCCAACCGCACCCGCGAGGTGCACGACGCCCTCAAGCGCCGCTGCCTCTACCACTGGCTGGAGCACCCGGACTTCGAGCGCGAGGTCGCCATCCTGCGCCGCCGGCTGCCCCAGGTGACCGAGCAGCTGGCCCGCCAGGTCGCCCGGGCGACAGCGCAGCTGCGCGGCCTGGACCTGCTCAAGCCCCCGGGCGTGGCCGAGGCGATGGACTGGGCGACGGCGCTGCACGCGCTGGGCGCCCGCGAGCTCGACCCGGACACCGCCGCGCGCACGCTGGGCGCGGTCCTGAAGTACCGCGAGGACACCGACCGGGTGCACGCCCTCGCCCGGGGAGCGCTGTTCGGTGGCGGCTGACCAGCTCGTCGCGGCCGCGAACGGCCACCCGGCATCGGCGGTGGTCCGGGACGTCGTCGACACCGTGCTCGGCTTCGCCCGGACGCTGCGGCACGCCGGGGTCGCCGCCTCGCCCGACCGGGTCGAGGCGATGCTGTCCGCGGTCGGGCACCTCGACGTCCTGGACCCGACCGCCGTCTACTGGGCCGGCCGGCTGACCCTCTGCGCCGGCCCCGACGACCTGGACCGCTACGACGCCGCGTTCGCCGCCTTCTTCGGCGGTGAGGCGCCGCACGTGCGGAAGTCCACCGGCCCCGAACAGCAGCGCATCGTGCAGAGCGCGCCGATCGAGACCAGCGAGAGCGGCGAGGACGGCGGGGAGCCCGCCGACCTCGCCACCAAGGCCAGCGGCGACGAGGTGCTCCGGCACCGGGACGTCGGTGAGCTGACGATCGCCGAGCGCGACCAGCTCCGCCGGCTGTTCACGCTGCTCGTCCCCGCGGTGCCGATGCGCCCCTCCCGCCGCCGCCGGCCCGGACCGCACGGCTCGGTCCACGCCGCCCGCACGGTGCGGCGCGCGCTGCGCGACGGCGGCGAGGTCAGCCGGCTGATGTACCACCGGGCCCGGCCCCGCCCGCGCCGCGTGGTGCTGCTGGTCGACGTCTCCGGGTCGATGAGTCCCTACGCCGACGCGCTGCTGCGGTTCGCGCACGCCGCCGTCCGCGCCCGGCCGGCCAGCACCGAGGTGTTCACCATCGGCACCCGGCTGACCCGGGTCACCCGCGAGCTGCGGCTGCGCGACCCCGACAAGGCGCTGACCGCCAGCGGCGGTGCCATCCCGGACTGGTCCGGTGGCACGCGGCTCGGTGAGGTGCTCAAGGCCTTCCTGGACCGCTGGGGGCAGCGTGGCACCGCCCGCGGCGCCGTCGTCGTGGTCTGCAGCGACGGCTGGGAGCGCGGCGGCAGCGAGCTGCTGGGCGAGCAGATGGCCCGGCTGCACCGGCTGGCGCACGCGGTGGTGTGGGTCAACCCGCACAAGGGGCGGGTCGGCTACGAGCCACTGACCGGGGGCATGCAGGCCGCGCTGCCCTCGATCGACCACTTCGTCGCCGGGCTCAGGCTGGCGGCGTTCGAACGGCTGGTCGGGGTGATCACCCGTGCCTGAGACGAGGGACTGCGATGCGTGACGTGCTGGACGACCTGATCGGCTGGTGGCAGGCCGGGGAGACCGTGGGTGTCGGGACGGTGGTGGGCACCTGGCGGTCCGCGCCGCGCCCGCCGGGTGCCTCGATGCTGGTCGGCCCGGACGGGACGGCGGTCGGCAGCGTCTCCGGCGGCTGCGTCGAGGGCGCGGTCTACGAGGAGGCCAAGGACGTCGTCCAGACCGGGACGCCGACCCTGGAGCGCTACGGCGTCAGCGACGACGACGCGTTCGCCGTGGGCCTGACCTGCGGCGGGATCCTGGACGTCTACGTCGAGTCGGTGTCCCGGGAGTCGTTCCCCGAGCTCGGCGAGATCGCCGAGTCGGTGGCCGCGCACGAGGCGGTCGCCGTCGTCACCTGCGTGAAGGGGCCCGACGACCGGCTGGGCAAGCGGCTGGTGCTCTGGCCGGACCGGATGTCGGGCACCGTCGGCCTGCAGCGCCTGGACGACGCAGTGGCCGCCGACGCCCGCGGCATGCTGGCCGCCGGTCGGACGGCGACGCTCACCTACGGCCACGACGGTGAGCGACGCGGGGACGACCTCACGGTGTTCGTCTCCTCCTTCGCCCCGCCGGCCAGGATGGTGGTCTTCGGCGCCATCGACTTCGCCGCCGCCGTCGCCCGGGTCGGGGCGTTCCTCGGCTACCGGGTCACCGTCTGCGACGCCCGTCCGGTCTTCGCCACCGCCCGCCGGTTCCCCGATGCGCACGAGGTGATCGTGGAGTGGCCGCACCGCTACCTGCAGGCCGAGGCCGACGCGGGGCGGATCGACGAGCGCACCGTGCTCTGCGTGCTCACCCACGACCCGAAGTTCGACGTTCCGCTGCTGGAGGTCGCGCTGCGGCTGCCGGTGGCCTACGTCGGGGCGATGGGCTCCCGGCGCACCCACGACGACCGGATGGACCGGCTGCGCGAGGCCGGCCTCAAGCCCGACGAGCTGGAGCGGCTGTCCTCCCCGATCGGCCTGGACCTGGGCGCCCGCACCCCGGAGGAGACCGCCGTGTCGATCGCCGCGGAGATCATCGCCGGGCGCTGGGGCGGCAGCGGCGAGCGACTGACCGGCGCGGACGGGCCGATCCACCGCACCGCCGAGCGCTGAGGCCGCCCCCTCCCGCGGCCGACGCGGCCACTGTGGCCGCGGGAGGGCTGGGGGGCAGACCGACCACGGTGCTGGCCGCTATACCCGATGAGGTATAGCGTTTCCGGTATGCCTCCGCCGCGTCGGACGTCCTTCCCGGGCCTGCAGGACATGGCCGACCGCCGGCGTGGGCTGATCGAGGAGCTGGCGGAGGCGCGCCGGGCCAGCGGGGCCAGCCAGACCGAGATCGCCGCGCGCATGGGGACGTCCCAGTCCGCTGTCGCACGGCTGGAGAGCGGTGAGCTGGACGCGCGGATGTCCACGCTGGAGCGCTACGCGGCCGCCGTGGGCCACACCGTCGACTGGCACGTCCGACCGTCCGAGGAGTCGCCGTGAGCACGACCACCGGCACCGGGCCGCCGCTGCCCCCGGAGCCGCCCGAGCCGCCGCACCCGCACCGCAGCCCGTGGCTCCCCGAGCCCCGGCCGGCGGCCCCGGGCACGGTCTCGGCGTCCTCGTCGGTGGAGGTGTGGGCGCCGGACTGGCTCGCGGAACGGTTGCTGGACCAGCGGGTCGTCGCGCTGGCCGGCGAGCTGGACGCCGAGACCGCCAACCGCGCCATCGCCGCGCTCGCCCTGCTCGACGCATCCGGCGACGAGCCGGTCCAGCTGCGCCTGTCCGGCGTCCGCGTCGACCTGGAGATCGCGCTCGGGCTGGTCGACGCGCTCGACCTGATGGGTGCCCCGGTGCACGTGACCGCGCTGGGCACCCTCACCGGTGCGGCCATCGCCCTCCTGGCGGTGGGCGATGTCCGCGCAGCGGGTCCGCACACGCTGCTGCAGCTGACCGACCCGCAGCCGCCGCGTGGCGTGCGGGGCTGGGACGTCGAGGCATGGGCCGTCGACCACGCCCGGCAGGTCCAGCGGCTGCACGAGCGTCTGGCGCAGGCCTGTGGCCGCCCGGTCGAGGAGATCGCCGCGGACATGCACGCCGGCCGGCTGGTGAGCGCCCAGGAGGCGCAGGCCTACGGGCTGGTCGACAGCGCCGCCCCTCCCCGGCGCGCGGAGGACCGCTGAACCCGCCCGATCCCGCCGAATGGCCATTTCTGCGAACGGCGCGGGCGGGGAGCTGCCGTACCGGTACGACGTCGAGGGCGGGGATGCGCGGCCGCGGCGGGGTGCGCTGCGCCCCGCGGAGCGACGGCGTGCTGACCCTCGGCCCGGCGGTGCTGCGGTCCGCCGTCCCGCTCGACCCCATCCGGGCCGGGGACGCGGTGCCACCGGGCCGCCGGGCGGTCCCCTAGGGTCCCGTCGGTCGTCCCGCCGACGGAGGTGGGCCGGGCGGGAGGGGGAGCCGTGTCCGCACCGCTGGGGGAGGGCACCGCGGTGGATCCGCGCGTGGTCCGGAAGGCGACGATCCGGCTGGTCCCCCTGCTGGCCCTGCTGTACCTGGTCAACTACCTGGACCGGGTCAACGTCGGCTTCGCCGCGCTGACGATGAACGCAGACCTGGGCCTGAGCAGCGCGGCCTACGGACTGGGCGCCGGGCTCTTCTTCGTCGGCTACTTCTTCTTCGAGGTGCCCAGCAACATCGCCCTGCACAAGGTGGGCGCCCGGCTGTGGATCGCCCGCATCATGATCACCTGGGGGTTGGTGGCCTCGGCCACCGCGTTCGTGCAGGGCGAGGTCGGCTTCTACGTCGTCCGGGTGCTGCTGGGCATCGCCGAGGCCGGGTTCTTCCCCGGCGTCCTGCTGTATCTCACGTACTGGTTCCCCCGGCCGCAGCGGGCGCGCATCGTCGCGCTCACCTTCCTGGCCGTGCCGCTGGCCTCGGTGATCGGCAGCCCGCTGTCCACGCTGCTCATCGAGCACGGCGAGGGATGGTTCGGCTTCGACGCCGGCTGGCGGGCGATGTTCTTCCTGGAGGGGCTGCCGGCGGTGCTGCTGGGCGTCGCCGTCCTGTTCCTGCTGCCCAGCCGGCCCGGCTCCGCCCGCTGGCTGACCGCGGCCGAGAGCACCGCCCTCGAGCAGCACCTGGCCGCCGAGGACGCCGAGCAGGTGGGCCGGGAGGTGCCCACCCGCGAGGCGCTGACCAACCCCAGGGTGATCGCGCTGAGCCTGGTGTACTTCGGCATCGTCTTCGGCCTCTACGTGCTGGCGTTCTTCCTGCCGCAGGTCGTCGCCGGATTCCAGGAGCAGTTCGGGACGACGTTCAGCCTGGTCGAGGTCGGCCTGGTGACCGCCGTGCCCTACGCGGTGGCCGCGGTCGCCATGGTGCTGTGGGCCCGGCACTCCGACCGCACCGGCGAGCGCGCCTGGCACGTGGCCGGCCCGGCGTTCCTCGGCGCGGCCGGCATCGCCGCCGCGCTCTCCATGAACTCCCCGCTGCTGGTGATGGTCTGCATCACCGTGTGCGCGGTCGGCGTGTACGCCGCGATCCCGGTCTTCTGGCAGCTGCCCACCGCGCTGCTGTCCGGCGTGGGGGCGGCCGCCGGCATCGCGCTGGTCAACTCCTTCGGCAACCTCGCCGGTTTCGCCGCCCCCTACCTGACCGGCTGGCTGCAGGACCTCACCGGCAGCTTCCGGACCGGGCTGTGGGTGGTGGCGGTGCTGATGGTCGCCGCCGGACTGATCGCGCTGCGCTCGCGCCCCGGCCGCGGCCGGACGGCCTGATCAGCCAGAGAGGGACGGTCCGTTGAGGTCGATGGCCCGGTCGTAGGCGATCTGGCGTGCGGCGCTGAACCGTTCGTGCCAGTCCGGGACGCCGTCGGGGATCTCGTCGATGACGGACTCCCCGAGGACCCGGGTCTCCCCGGAGGGCAGCCGCGCGACCTTCCGCACGATGACCCGGGTCCGTCCCCCGACGGCCTCGTGGGCGTCCTCCCATCGGGCGGCCGCCTCCGCGGCCGGCCACTGGCGGGACGTCTGGCCCAGGAAGGCCTGCCAGGCGACCACCACCAGCACGACCAGGCCGGCGAGCAGGACCACGTCGATCAGAACCATCGAACCTGCCTCACTGCCCGGTGACGGAGAACCCGGTACCCGGCGCGTAGGTGGTCAGTCCGGACGGCAGCGACGTGAGGATGTCGATCTGCGCGCAGGTGGGGCACGAGTTGTACCCGCTCTGCCGGGCGGCGTTGGCCTGCGCGTCGATCTGCGCGCTGCAACGCCGCCTGGAACTCGGTCACCCCGCCGAAGGCCGCCTGCGCCTGGTTGCCCAGGGTGGAGTTCAGGAAGGCGCTCCAGCCCTCGTCGCCCTCCCCGGGGATCGCGGTCCCCGCCGCCCCGGGTACCGGGTCGGGCTTCCGTCGCGCGGGCTTCGGGAACGGGGACGCGGGCACGGTCTCTCCTGGTGTCGGAGCCGACGGGCAGGGAGCCTACGTCCGGCCGGGCGCCGCAACCACCGTCTCGCACACCGGACGCGCGCATCCACCTGCTGGTTCCGGGGG
>JAOPUQ010000017.1 GCA_025963425.1 Modestobacter sp.
GACGCCAAGCGGGCCGTCGCCATGCCGTACGCGCGGCGCGTGCTCGGGTTCAGCGGCGCGGCGCCCGACGTGACAGTCCCCCCGCTGAATTCCCGATCCAATCGAAGGCAGGCGTGCCGGGCAGCCGGCGTCCCGGTCCCGCCGCGCAAGGTCAGGGTTGGAGGTGGCGTTCGGTTCCCGTCCGCCATTCCCGGATGATGATGCTGGCGTCGTCCTGGAGTTGGTCGGCCTGGTGGCTGAGGACGTGCCGCATCAGGCGCCGGACGGTCTCGGGTGCAGGGTTGCCGGCTGCGGCGGCGGCGCTGATGAAGTCGGCCAGCCGTTGTTCGCCGAAGAACTCTCCTTGCGGGGAGCGGGCCTCGGTGATGCCGTCGGTGTAGAGCACCAGGCGGTCGCCGGGCTCCAGCCGGGTCTCGCAGCAGTCC
Organism: Modestobacter sp.; assembly: GCA_025963425.1. Taxonomy (GTDB): domain Bacteria; phylum Actinomycetota; class Actinomycetes; order Mycobacteriales; family Geodermatophilaceae; genus Modestobacter. The sequence continues at coordinate 426 of JAOPUQ010000017.1, forward strand.
GGCTTGGTCTGCTGCAGGCCCAGCGGGCGACTGGGTGGGCAGTGCGGCAGCCGCACCAGTGACGAGCCGCGCACGATGAGCGGTTCGGGATGTCCGGCGTTGATCCAGCGCAGCCGTCCGGTGCCGATGTCGAGGCGGGCGAGCACGGCGGTGGCGAACTGGCTGACCCCGATCTGGGTGGCGATCGCCGCGTTGATCTCCACGGCGATGCCGGGGAGGTCCAGCCGGTTGCGGCGGGCGTGCCGGTAGGCGCTGATCGCGACGCTGGCCAGCACGGCGGCCGGCAGCCCGTGCCCGACGGAGTCGATGACCAGCAGGTCCATCGTGCTGCCGTTGATGGCGTAGTCGAAGCTGTCGCCGCCGACGTCGTAGGCGGGCTCCAGGCCGCCGGTGACGACCACCCGGTCGGTGCCGAAGGACATCGGAGGCAGCAGCTCCCACTGCATCTCCGCCGCCAGGGACAGGGTCTTGCGGCGGCGCAGCCGGGAGAAGATGTCGCTGTATGCGTCGTTGACCACGGTCAGCTCGGCGACGAGGCTGACGAACGCGCGGAGTTCGTCCTGCTGGTCGCCGGTGGGCTCATCCCGGAGGAGCAGCTCGATGACGCCCAGCCGTTCGACGCCGTCCAGCAGGGGCAGCCTGAGCCGGTAGCGGTGCTCCGCGGCGCGGTGGACCCCCTCGACCCGGCGAAACGCCCGGCCGGCCATCGTGCCCTCGATCGGCAGTTCCTGGCGTTCGGGCACTCCCGCCCCGGCCAGCGGCTGCAAAGTGGCCTGCTCGTAGTCGGCCAGGTACAGCACCGTCTCCCGGACACCGAGCATCCGGGCGTGGGCGGCGACGGTGGCGGCCAGGTCGTCGGGTGCCAGCAGGTGCGAGGCGTGCAGCAGCGACCGCAGAGGCTGGGTCACTGCGCACGCCCCGATCCTCGGTCCACCCTGTTTGCGGGACGGTATCCCTGCCTGGCGCGACGTGGTGGCCGGAGCGCCCCGGGCGTCACGATCAGGAACTGGCGGCGATTCATGACGAGGCCTTCGCCGAGTCCGCGGCCGAGACGGAGCCGTCGGACCCCGGTCACGCCGGCGACCGGTGACTCCTCATGGAAGAAGGCCCCGGACCCGTCGCATGGACGCTCCCGGGCCGGCATCCTCGCGGGCGCGGCGGCTGTCAACGCCTCCTGCCGCACTGGGCGGACGGGAGTCCGCTCGGTGAGCTGGCACGGGCTGTTGTCGATCACACAGGCGTGGCCAGTTGCGGTGGGATGCGGACCCTGGTGGGGACAGCTCGCACGGTGGCGGCGGTGAGGTCGGAGGCCCAGACCTGCCATCACGTCGTCACGCTGCTGGTGACGCCTGCGTGACGTGGGCACGTGAGGCTCGGACGCGGTCGGAACCGTGCCCAACCTGTCGCGGGTCGCCCGCGGCTACACGCACCAGAGCCCTCCCGCGGAGGTCCTCATGACCACGTTCCACATCACCGTTCGCGGCACCGATCGCGAGGCCATGGCCGACCTCGTCCGGACGCATGGGCTGCGGGTCTTCCCGCAGACCCTCGACGAGGGAGATCCGCAGCCCCGGGTCGACGCGATGGCCGACGAACCCACGATCCGACGCCTGCAGGACGCCGGATACCGGGTCGAGCGGCACGAGGACGTCGACGAGGCAGCGCAGGAGGACCTCGAGCACGTCGGTCAGGGCAACCGGTTCGCCGCGGAGTTGGCCGAAGCGACGGAGGCGGAGGGGGATCGGTCGTGACCTACCTGAACGTCGCCGAAGTCGAGACCGCGCTCGCGCTCGCCGCGCGGCCGGCGAACGCCGGCTTCACCGAGCTGCTCGCCCTCCCCCACCGGACGTGGGAGGGGCGGACCTGCTCCGCCCTGCGGGTCCACGCGGGCCCGACCGCCCGCGCCGGCGTCTATCTGCTCGGCGGCGTGCACGCTCGGGAGTGGGGAAGCCCCGACATCCTGATCAACTTCGTGCGGCTGCTGACGGACGCCTTCCGGACCCACACCGGCATCACCCAGGGTGGCGCGAGCATCAGCGCGGCTGAGGTGCAGAACGTGGTGACCTCGCTCGACGTGGTGGTCCTGCCGCAGGCCAACCCTGACGGTCGACACCACTCCATGACGGTGGACCCGATGTGGCGCAAGAACCGCCGACCCGCGGACCCGGGACAGGCGCGCTGTCCCAGCGGCGGCGGGAAGGGCCCCGGCGTCGATGTCAACCGCAACTACGACTTTCTCTGGGACTACCCCACCACGTTCAGCCCGCGTGCGCCCGTGATGACCTCGACCGACCCGTGCGAGGAGATCTACCGCGGACCGAGCGCCACATCCGAACCGGAGACCGCCAACGTCACCTGGCTGCTGGACCGGTACCGGTCGCTGACCCACTTCATCGACGTCCACTCCTTCGGCGAGGACATTCTCTACAACTGGGGCGATGACGACGACCAGACCACGGACCCGTCGATGAACTTCCACAATCCCGCTTACGACGGCGCGCGCGGCATCCCGGACAGCACCCCCGGCGGCGACCCGGCCAAGTACCGCGAGTTCCTGCCGGCCGCTGACCTGAACGAGGCGAAAACCCTCGGCACCACCATGCGCGACGCCATCCAGGCAGCACGCGGCCGGCAGTACAGCGTGAAGAGCGCCGTCGGGCTCTACCCCACGTCGGGCACCTCCGACGACTGGGCCTACTCGCGCAGCTTCCTGGATCCCGCCCAGGGCAAGGTCCTCGGCTTCACGATCGAGTGGGGGCCACAGCGAGCGTCGATCTCCAAGAGCTTCCACCCCAATTACCCGGACATGGTCCCCATCATCGAGGAGATCACGGCGGCACTGCTGGCCTTCTGCTCGTCGGTCGCCACCCGCGCCGCATCACCGCCCGCCGACCAGACCGCGGCCATGCCGCGGCAGGAGTCCCCGGCCAGCGCCGCGGCGGACGTGTCAGGCCGTCGTGGCCAGCCGTAGCGGGCGCGCCAGGAGGCGTCGTGACCGTCGCTGGAGATGAGGCTCATGAGTGCACGCGCTCTTGAGCAGACACCGCCCCCGACGCCGGCGACGGCCGCGGACGGCAGAACGTCGTCGTGTACCGGCGCTCGTGGGCCGAGGGCACCGCCACCGACGGCTCTCGGGCCGGCTGGAGCAAGGAGCAGTCCAACCCGAAGCTGTTCGTCCAGGCCACCGTCTACCTCGCCGAGCTCGCCGGCGACGTCGGCGCCCGATTCGTCGAGGCCGTCGAGTCCCGGATTCTGGGCACTCACGATCTCGCGCCACTGGTGCTGCCGGCGCAGCGCACCCGCGTACGGGCGCCGGTCTTGGCAGCGCTGCGTACCAATCCCTACCGCGAGGGGGCCACACGCGATCTGCCCGCCTTCCCCAGCGTCGGCCAGGCCCACGCACACGCCCAGCAGAAACTCGAACTGCGGCGCGCAGCCGGCGGTAACGACCCGCAGCTGCCACAGGACTGACAGCTGCCGCGATCCGGCCCGTGGCGGCACGACCAGCGCGAGGCGTGTAAGAAGTCGGCCGGTAGCGTGTACGAATTCCCCCGAGGACAGGCTCGCTGCGCTGGTGGCATGGGCGTCGTTCCCGGTCGAGTCACTGACCTTCGTCCTGACCCGCACGCTGCAGGACTCCTGGCCGAGTCGCCTCGAGGCGGGGGGCTGCCGCCAGTTGAGTTGACTCCTTGCGTGTGAGGCTGCGGCCTCGCTGGAAGCGATCAGCGCTGTGCCCCAGCCGTTCCCGGCGGAGTTCCGTCGTGACGTCATCGCCGTCGCTCACGAGGGCGAGGCGTCGATCTCCCAGATCGCCCGGGACTTCGGCATCTCGGAGTCCTGCCTGCAACGCTGGCTGAAGATCGCCGACCGCGAAGACGGCCTCGCCCCCACCGGCCGGTGACCGGGGCGGTCCCAGGTCAACGACCTACGCAGTTGCTCGGGCAGGGTCGTGATGACGGCCGTGATCGCGTCGCGGACCGCTTCGGCGCCGTGGCCAGCCAGCGCCGGCCGGCTCTTGGCTCTGGCGCCCTGTCGGTGGCCCGCCATCGGCGGCAGGTGCAGCAGCATCGTGAACCGGGTGGTCCGCTCGACGAGCGCGCCGATCGCCGAGCTGTTCAGACCGAGGATGAGGTCGCCCTCCCAGTGCCCCGGCACGGCTCGATCCTCGACCTCCGCCGGCCGAGCGCTGATCTTGACCTCCGGGCTGATGAAGCCCTTGCCGCGGCCGCCGGCCCGAGCGCTCGGGACACGCAGCGCTCGCCCGCGCGGAGATAGGTTGTGAGCTCGCGGCGCAGCGCGCGGCGGCCCTGTACGTACAGGGCCTGGTAGATCGCCTCGTGCGACACACGCATGGACGCATCGTCGGGGAAGTCGATCGGCAGCCGCCGCGCGATCTGCTCCGGACTCCACGCCGTCGCCCACCGCCGGTCCTGCCGTCGACCGTGTCGCCGTCCCTTCCACGGCACCAGCGGGCCTGACACCGTCGTTCCATCGGCAGCGGTCACCGCACCGGACAGTCGGTCCTCGACGTATTGCCGGAGACGGTCGTTATCGGCCAGCTTGGCGGTCTTGGGGCGGCGCGCCACCCGCTCGGCCTTCCACGGTGCGACCGAGGCTCGGCACTCCAGCGTGCCGCCGCGGGTCGCGGCGTTGCGCCGCAACTCGCGGGGGACGGTCGACGGCGATCGGCGCAATGCCCGCGCGATCTGCCGCCCCCCGACGTTCTGGGCGTGCAGGAGCGAGATCTTCCCGCTCGGCGAAGCACAGGCAGCGCCCGGAAGTCACCTCCAGCGACATCGGCGGCATGCCGCCACCATGACGAAACCAGCGCGAGCCCACCGGTGGCGACACGCCACAGGCCGCCGCTGCGTCCTCGCTCGACATGCCTTCGGCAATCCGACGCCAGAACTGCCGCTGGACATCACGGTGCGGCGGCGGCCGCCCCGGCGACCGCATCGGCGGTCTTCCTGTCGCCGCTGCCATAGATCCCGGCGGACGCCCTACACACACCCCTCTCGCTGAGGTGTTGCGACGACCGCTTGAGTCCGCCCAGCTCCGCTCGACCGCCTTCCTCCGCACCATCAAGAACAACGGCCTGACCGGCTCGATGGGCAGAGTCGGCGCCTGCGGTGACAACGCCGCCATGGAGTCCTTCTTCGCGCTGCTCCAGAAGAACGTGCTCGACGGGCAGCGCTGGACCACCCGCGAGGAGCTACGCCGGGCGATCATCACCTGGATCGAACGCACCTACCACCGCCGGCGCCGGCAACGCCGACTGGGACGACTCACTCCGGTCGAATACGAGGCACTCAACCTCGCCGCCACCGCGGCCTGACCACCCCACCCGACGGGTCAACCGAAGCCGGGGCAGTCCCAAGCTGCCCGCCGACTGTTTGGCTGTGCAGACACTCGATGAGACGACGCGCCCGCTCAGAGCCGGCCGACCAGCGCCGTCGTCCACGGCTCTGGGCGCGGTGGCGAACCCGGGGAGTCCCTGACGGCGGCCTATGGGAACACGTCGTTGAGCCGGTGGCATCGGCTGCGGCGGCTCCGATCAGGCGATCTATCGCCATCCTCGATGATCCCCATCGTGAATTTGCGATCACTCTGCGGTGATCCGTGGCTACGTAGAGTCGTTGTCTGTGGTTATGGAACTGAGGCAGCTAGAGCACTTCTTGGCGATCGTCGAGGAGGGCTCGTTCAGCCGCGCCGCGGCCCGCATGTTCATGGTGCAGTCGAGCCTGTCGGCATCGCTGCTGGCACTCGAGCGTGGACTGGGAACGGAGCTGTTCATCCGGGGTCGGCGCGGCGCCGAGCTGACTGACGCGGGCCGAGCGTTCCTCGAGCCGGCGCGTGCTGTGCTTGAGGGCGCCGACCGTGCTCGGGACGCTGTCGCGGAGATCAAGGGACTGCTCCGCGGGACGGTCCGCATCGCCGCCGTGTTCGTGCCCCGGAGCATCGACATCGTCGAGACGGTCCGCCGGTTCCGTGAGGAGCATCCGGGCGTGGGGGTGCGGGTGTTCCCTACCGACCCGAGGTCCATGGTGAACCTGGTGGCCGACGGCCAGGTGGACTTCGCCATCACCCCACGGGTGCAGCGCAGGGGTGCCGCGCTTCGCTTCGAGCCGCTGGTCAGTGGGCCACTCGCCGTCGTCTGCCCCGCCGGCCACCGCCTGGCAGGGGCACGGGAGGTGGACCCCGGGAGCT
>JAOPUQ010000043.1 GCA_025963425.1 Modestobacter sp.
GGGCCCTGCGTCTTCCACGCCCGGTTGAACCCGGACATGTTGCCGGGTGCGGCGACCGTGTCGGAGTTCGCGAAGTAGTAGAGCTGGTCGGGCGTCGCAGTCCCGAGGTTGTCCTTCTGGAACAGCTCGGCGTACCGGACCCGGTAGGCCTCGACGTCGGGGTCGGTCTCCGGCCGCTCCATCATGAACTCCGACTGGAGCAGCTGGACCCGCTCCCGGACGTCGGGGCGGACGGCGGCGGCCGTCGGGAACTCGGCCTGCAGCGAGTCGATCGACTGGACGGCGGGCCGGGCCGGGTCGCGGCGGCTCTCCCCCCGGAGCCACTCGTTGCCGCAGTCCTCGCAGTGGATCAGCAGCCGGCCATCGGGCTGCGGCTTTCCGGTGATCTCTTCGGAGTTGCAGGTGGGGCAGGTGATCAGTGCCATGTGTCGAGCCCCGTTCATCGTTCGGTCAGTGCACGCGCTCGAGCGCGTGGGTGAAGCTGTCGTTCCACAGGCTCAGGTGCGGCCAGCGACGCCCGACGATGTCCGTCGCCGCGGCCGCGGACAGCCCCTCGCTGCGCCGCAGCCAGGCCCGCAGCACCAGCCCCGTCCTGGACTGGCCGGCGAAGCAGTGCACGAGCACCTGCTTGCCGTCGGCCCGCAGCGCCTCGATGTCGTCGAGGACGTCCGCAAGGACGGCGTCGAGTTCGCTGTTCGCGTCGTCGTCGGTCAGATACGCAAAGCGTTGTACGTCGTGCAGGAAACGCGTCCCAGTCCGACACAGTGAGACTACGGCGAAGTCGGTCGAGCTGTGGCGGGCGCCGTCCAGGTCGGCCGCCCAGACGCCGTCGGCCACCTCGCGCGGCTCCAGCCGGCGGGTCTCCGGCGCCTCGTACGGATCGTCCGTGGACCCGTCGAGCAGCGCGGCGAGGTGGTGCAGGTCGGCCAGCTGCCACAGCCTGTCGGCATGTCCGGGGACCCGCCCGTGGACGACCGAGGTCCAACGCATCGGGATGCCGGCGACGCCGAACACGGCGCCGGCGAGTCCGCCGGTCACCGCGGCGACGGTGTCGGTGTCGCCGCCCAGGTCGATGACCAGCCGCAGGGCCTCGGCGAAGTCCCGGCCGTGGCGCAGCGCCCACAGCGCGGAGCCGAGCGTCGGCCAGACGGCGCCGTTGGTCTCGGTGGCCTGGTCCGGGGTCCAGTCCGGGGCGAGCACCGTGGCCCACCGGCGGCGGTGGGTGGGGGCGACCAGTTCCAGCGTCTTCGGGACGGCGGCGAGCGGGTCCCCGCCGTCGAGTGCGACCCGGACCAGTTCGTGGAAGACCGCACAGCCCTCGCCGGTCGACGGGTCCCCGTGGGTGAGGGCGGAGATGCGGCGGGCGGCGTCCATCGTCGCGTGCCGGCCCTCGCGGGCGAACCGGATGGCGGCCGGCGTCGTGCGCATCAGCGAGCCGTTGCCGGCGGCGTGCCGGGACCGGGCGAAGTGCACGACCGCGGCGGTGTGCCAGGGCAGGCCGGAGCCGAGGACGGCGCGGGTCTGGTTCCCGATGTCGGGCGGCTCCGCCTGGGCCCAGGCCCGGAAGCGGGCGAAGACGTCGGCCTCGTCGAGTCCGCCGCGCTCGATCAGCGAGGTGGCGAGCAGCAGGGCCATCTGGGTGTCGTCGGTGAACTCGCCGGGCTCCCGGCCCGGCGAGCCGCCGCCGCACATCTCGGTGGCGAGGCCGCGCGCGGGGAAGGGGAAGCGGGCGGTGAACAGGCCGGGCGGCCCGAACTCGAACGGTGCGCCGAGCGCGTCGCCGACCGCCGAGCCGATCAGCGCGCCGGCGACGCGGTGGGCGCGGGGCATGGGCTGGGTCATCGGGCCTCCTGAGCGGGATCGTCGCCTCCGCTCTCATCGTCAGTCGCTCCGCTCGAACGAGCTAACGGAACGGGTCCGGCTCTCACCCCTTCGGTGGGTACTTCACGCGGAGTGACGAGATCGGCCGCCACGGCTGCTTGTATCCGACTGTCCAGCCCCCGTGACCTGCGTCGATCCCGATGCGATCCCCGGCCGGACGACGCCGGCTGATCGCACAGCGCAGTCGGTTCCGGCGTCCACGTCCAACGATCGAGCGGGCCGTCGGCCGGCAAGGGGGAACTGTGGCCACCACCAGGTCGGGAACCGGACGGGTCGACCGTCCCTACCGGGCGCTGCCCGTCTCCGTGCCCACCCGCATCGCCCTGCGGTGGCACGCCCGCGCCGACCGTCGCGCCGGCCTGCCGCTGGGCATGGCCCCCGACTCCACACCGGTCCTGCAGAGCCTGACCGCGCGGCACGGCGAGGCCTGCGAGCGGGAGCGCACCCGGTTCGTCGCCGACGTCCGGCCGATCGACGTCCGGCTGGGCCGGCTCGAGGCCGAGCTGCCCTCGCTGCGCGCGATGCTGGACGACCGGTCCGCCGAGGTCGCCCGCGCCACCGTGCCGCTGACCGAGCACCAGCTGACCCGCCGCCTCGCCGGCGAGCAGGGCCTACCCGCGGCGCTGGTCCGCCAGCGCCGGCAGACCACGCACGACCGCGCGCTCGAGGTCGCCCGGGCGGCGCAGCTCACCGCCCAGCGGACGGTCGACGAGCTGCTCAGCGAGCAGGCGCAGCTGCGGGCAGGCCGGCAGAACCGCGCCGAGATCACCTGCTCCCGCGTGCTGCGCTTCGGCGACTTCACCCGCAGGCAGGCCGCGATCTACCGCCGGGCGCTCGTCCGCAAGCACCCCGACCGCGAGGCGCTGACCCACGAGTGGCAGACCGACCTGGCTCCAGCACCCCCGTGGGCCACCCCCGACGCCCTCCTCCTGTCCACCCGCGACGCCGGAGTTGCCGCATGAACCGCCCCTGGTCCCGTACGCGCACCGAGCAGCCGGCCCCGACGCGCCTGCGGGCCGACGACACCGCGGACGGGTCGGTGCTGCGCCGTCCGGTCGACCCGGCGCTGCCGCCGCGGCTGTCGGCCGGCGCCGCCCGGGACGCCGTCCACAAGGTCGTCACCGAGCTGCACGCCCGGGGTGCGCTGGACGCCGGCAACGGCGACGTCGTCGACGGCTGGCTCGACGCCCTGCACCCCCAGTGGCGCGCGCACGCCACCATGTCCGCGACCGAGCACGCCGGCCTCGCCCAGCTGGCGGCCGGGGACTACGAGGCCGCGGCCGTCGCCGCACGGCAGCGCGCGGACGCCGCCGAGGCCGAACTCGCGCACACCGGACGACTGGTCGGCGCCTACGAGCAGGCGCTGCTGCCCGGTGACGCGCCGGAGCAGCCGGACCGGCGGCAGCGTCGTCCCGACCTCGAGCGGCTCGAGGGCCTGACCACGCCCCGGTGGCAGGGCCCGGCGATGCTGCTCCTGCTCCTGGTGGTGGGCGCCGGTGACTTCGTCACCTTCTGGATGACCCTCGCCGGGCTGCTCCGGGAGAACGGCGTGGTCACCTGGATCCTCGTCGGGTCCTTCACCTTCGCCTCGATCGCGATCATGCACTTCGCCGGGCACACGGCGAAGAACGTCCGCGAGGGGTGCGGGGGACTCGGCAAGAGCGCCGTCATCGCGCTGGCCTCGGTCTGGGCGCTGCTGGGGGCGGTCGCGTTCTACGTCCGTACGCAGTACACCGCGACGGAGACCGCGAGCACCGACGTGGCCTTCGGCGCGGACCCGTCCGCCGCGTCCACCGGCGCGGACCCGATGCTGTCCGCCCTGCTGCTGGTCGGCCTCTTCCTGGCCTCGGGCTTCCTCGCCTTCTGGGTCGGCTTCTCCGCCCACCACCCGCGGATGGCGACCTACCGGAAGCTGCGCACGCAGCTCACCGAGCAGCGGGAGGCCGTCGCGGCGACCACCAGGGCCTCGCTCGCCGCCGAGCGGCTGCTGGCCAACGCGCGCATGGAGGAGCAGCGGGTCGCGGACCGCACCGCGAGCGCCGCGGACAGCGCCGCGGCCGAGATCGCCGAGCTCAAGGAGCTCGCCCGGCTGCACCTGGCCGGGCTGCTCGGCGAGCCGGCGGCCACCAACGCCGTCACCACCGGGCGGGGGACCGAGCCGCCGACCCGCTCGCGGTCGGCCGGCGACGACGTCGAGCCGGACGCCGCGCCGGACGCCGCGCCGGACGACGCGGTCCCGCTGATCCGCCCCCGCACGTCCCTGAACGCGCTGCTCAGCGTGCCCACCGTGCGCATCAACGGCCACGCGCGGCCGGCGACGTCGCACTGAGCCGCGCCGTCCGACCGCACCTGCTCGAAGGGAACCCCGTGCACACCTCCTCCGTCCTGCGCCGCCTCTGCGTCGGCACCGGCAGCCTCGCCCTGGTCGCCGGCCTGGCCGGCTGCTCCGGCTCGCCGTCCAGCGAGCCGACCGGTGGGCTGGCGATCGTCGTCGGCGCGCACAGCAACATGCCGGCGGCGAGCCTGGACGGTGCCGCGCACGACGCGCTCGAGGCTGCGGTCACGAACCGGTCCTACCTGTCGGTGGTGGTGGCGGACGGCGCTCCGTTCGAGTCGGTCACGGGCCGGCTGGTCGTCAGCGACGCCAACGAGGTGGCGCGCACGGCCGACGAGGCCGCGAACCGGCAGAAGGTGCAGGCCGCGGTGTCCGGTGCGGCTGCGCGGGCGGCGCAGACCGACCTGCTCGCCGCGCTGGACCTCGGCGCCCGGTCGCTGTCGGCGGCCGGTGGCGCGCACACGATCGTGGTCCTCGACTCCGGGCTCTCGACGGTCGCACCGCTGGACTTCACCCAGGCCGGACTGCTGGACGCCGATCCGACCGAGCTGGCCGACAGCCTGCAGGCGGCCGGCGAGCTGCCGGGCCTGGCGGGTGCGGACGTCGTCTTCCAGGGGCTCGGTGACACGGCGGCTCCGCAGCCGGCCGTCGGCCGTGCCCAGCGGGCCAACCTCGTCGCGATCTGGACGGCGGTCGCCACGGCTGCCGGGGCCGGGAGCGTGACGGTGGAGGAGTCGCCGCTCAGCGCCGAGCCGGCCGGCGGCCTGCCGCCCGTCACCCCGGTGCCGGTGAGCCCGGGGCTGCGCTGCAGCGCCAGCACCGTCACCCTCACCGGCGGCGACGTCGCCTTCCGGGCCGACAGCGCGACCTTCGTCGACCCGGCCGCCGCGGCCGACACCCTTGCACCGATCGCGAAGCAGATGGTCGACGGGAAGCTGACCGCCGGCGTGAGCGGCATGACCGCGGCTGTCGGCGATCTCGCCGGGCAGAAGACCCTCAGCCGGCAGCGGGCCCAGGCCGTGGCCGACCTGCTGGTGCGCCTCGGCGTCCCCGCCGACGGGATGACGGTGGCCGGGCTGGGCAGCGAGTTCCCCGGCTACGTCGAGGACCACGACGCGGCCGGCGCCCTCGTGCCGGACCGGGCGGCCGCCAACCGCAAGGTCGTCATCGACCTTGCCGGCGCCTCGGCGGACGTCACCTGCGCGCTGGGGTGAGAGCCCGTCGTCGATGCTCCGGTCCCTGCGGTGGGAGGCGCGAGGGAGTGCCAGCTGACCGGGGCCGCCGAACACGACGGGCTGACGACGATGGGGTCCTGGCTGCGCGGTCAGCCCGGCTCACTCCGTCGGCTACGGGGCAGCTGGTCCGGGTCGAGCTCGAGGAGGGCCACCCGGCTCAGGCATAGGAGCACGGGCCGGGGCCGGCGCGCCGGCCCCGGACAGACGCACGCCCCGCTCGGTCGAGGGTCACGAGCGGGGCGCACGGATCAGGGGGAGCAGTCCAGCGGAGCGGTCAGCGGAAGCGCTGCTCCAGCTGCTGCACCTCGGGCAGGCCCACCAGGTCGGTGAACTCGTCGAACGTGGGGACGCCGCCGAGCGCGGCGGCCGGCGTCCCGTCGGCCTTCAGCGTGGCCAGCAGCGACCGGATGCCCGCCGTCGCCGCGAGCAGCGTGCCGATCGGGTAGATCACCAGCGAGAAGCCCAGCTCGGTCATCCGCTCCAGCGACAGCGGCGGGGTCCTGCCGCCCTCGGCCCAGTTGAAGACCAGCGGCGCGACCCCGGAGAGCTCGGCGGCGACCGCCTCGATGTCGGACTCCGACGTCGGTGCCTCGACGAACAGCACGTCCGCGCCCGCCTCGGCGTAGGCCCGGGCCCGCGACACCGCATCGGCCACCCCGGACACCGCCACCGCGTCGGTCCGGGCGATGACGACCAGGTCCGGGTCGCGCCGCGCGGCGACGGCCGCGCGGATCTTCCCGACCATCTCCTCGGTGCCGATCACCGCCTTGCCGCTCATGTGCCCGCACTTCTTGGGCGCCACCTGGTCCTCGAGCTGGATCCCGGCCACCCCGGCCTGCTCGTACAGTTGGACGGTGCGCAGCACGTTGATCGCGTTGCCGTAGCCGGTGTCGGCGTCGGCGATCACCGGCACGTCGACGGCGGAGACGATCCGCCGGGCGTTGTCGACCATCTCCGCGCCGGTCAGCAGCCCGACGT
>JAOPUQ010000070.1 GCA_025963425.1 Modestobacter sp.
AAGCAGCAGGCGGCCGACGCGCTGGCCGCGGCCGAGCAGGTGGAGGCCGGCGCCCGGCAGCAGGCCGCGGCGTTCGCCTCGCAGCAGGCCGCCGTCCAGGCCCAGCTCGCCCAGGCGCAGCAGACGCTGCTCGGACTGGAGGGCGCCCGCGCCGCCGCCACCCAGTACGCCCAGCAGCAGGCCGCCGCCCAGCGCGCGGCCGCCGCTCCGCAGCGGGTGCAGTCGACCGGTGCGGCTGCCGCGGCCGCCGCCGGTCCGCGCGCCGGTGCCGGCTCCTCCTCCGCGGTGGAGACCGCCATCAGCTCGGCCAGGCGCTACCTCGGCACCACGTACGCCTGGGGCGGCGGAGGGCTGTCCGGTCCGAGCGTGGGGTGGGGCGTCGACGAGGGCGTCGTGGGCTTCGACTGCTCGGGCCTGACCCGCTACGCCTACGCCCAGGCGGGTGTCTCGATCGCCCGCAACAGCAGCCAGCAGTACGCGACCCTGCCGAAGGTCTCCCGCGGCGAGCTGCAGCGGGGCGACCTGGTCTTCTGGGCGCTGGACACCAGCCGCCCCTCGACCATCCACCATGTGGCCATCTACCTGGGCGACGGCATGATCGTCGAGGCCCCGCAGAGCAACTCGGTCATCCGGGTCACCTCGATGCGGTGGTCGGGCTTCATCGGCGGCGTCCGCCCCAGCGCCTAGTTCCGCCCCGGCCCCCTCCTCGGCGTCCCCGAGCGTGCGAGGGGGCCCAGGAGGGGGTCCTGCTTCAGGCGCTGACCGACTCCATCGCGTCGGCCGTCAGCTCCACCGAGCGCAGCCGGCCCTCGGTCGTCGGCGACTGGTGGGCCACGATCAGCTCGTCGGCGTCGGCGAGCCCGCGGAAGCTCTCGAGCTGCCTGCGGACGTCGGCCGGCGTGCCCATCGCGGTGTGGGTCAGCATCGAGTTGACGTGCTGACCGGCGCCCTGGGAGAGCAGCACGTCCGCTTCCTCGTCGCTGAACGTGCGGCCGCGGCCGAACAGCCCGGTGGCCAGGGTGCGGCGGACGGACCGGAAGGCCTCCTCCGCGGCGGCCGTGGTGTCGGTGGCGATGACGTTCACCCCGGCGATCACGTACGGCTCGTCCAGCTGCTCGGAGGGTCGGAAGTCCCGCCGGTAGGCGGCGACGGCGGGCTCCAGCGCCTGCGGCGCGAAGTGCGAGGCGAAGGCGTAGGGCAGGCCCAGGGCGGCGGCCAGGGAGGCGCCGAACATCGAGGAGCCCAGGATGTACAGCGGGACGTTCGAGCCCTTGCCGGGGATGGCGTCCACACCCGGGACGCGGGTCTTGCCGGCCAGGTAGGCCTGCAGCTCCAGCACGTCCTGCGGGAAGGACTCGGAGGCGGCGGGGTCGCGGCGCAGGGCGTACGTCGTGTTCTGGTCCGAGCCGGGGGCGCGGCCCAGCCCCAGGTCGATGCGACCGGGGTACATCGCCTCCAGGGTGCCGAACTGCTCGGCGATGGTCAGCGGCGAGTGGTTGGGCAGCATGACCCCGCCCGAGCCGAGCCGGATCTCGCTGGTGTGCGCGCCCACATGGGCGATCAGCACGCTCGTCGCCGAGGAGGCGATCGTCGGCATGTTGTGATGCTCGGCGTACCAGACGCGCCGGTAGCCGTGCTGCTCCGCACGCTGGGCGAGGGCGACGCTGGCGGCGATGCTGTCGCTCACGGTCTGACCGCGCAGGATGGGGGCGAGGTCGAGGATGGACAGCGGGATGCGCATGAAGAGGCCTTTCACGTCGGTTGCCCGGGTCAACGCGATCGGCGCCGGTGCGCTTCCCCCCTTTTCGAGTTGCCCCCGCCGGCCCGCCTGCCGATACGGATGGTGGACGTGACCAGGCGTCCCGCGACGCCGTCGTCGCCGAATTGATCACGGGGTGCACCAGGTGGCCGAAACGTCCGAACTGTCCGTCCTCACGCTGCCGCCGATCCCGCTGGCCAGCGGCCAGCTGGTGTTCGCCCGGGGCGAGGACCGGCCGCAGCGGCTGGCCCGCGTCGAGCTGGTGCTCACCACCGAGCTCGGCGAGGAGGTGCGGATGCCGCTCGTGGAGCAGCACGGCGCCTGGTGGGCGCCCACCGCCCGGTTCGCCCGCGACCTGGGCTGAGCCGCCCCCGGCCGCGGCGCGGGTAGTCTGGCCGGGATGTCCGAGCGCCGCGGCAAGAGGTTCACCTACGAGCGGGTGGAGCTCTCCCCCGCAGCGGGGACCATCACCTCCCACTACAGCCTGGACGACCGGTCGTTCTCCGAGGTCGTCCAGCTCCCACCCGAGCTGGACTGGACCGCCCCGGCGCTCCCGGCCGCTGCCCGGCTGCTCTTCCTGCTCAGCGGCGTCTCGTACTACAAGACCGCCGCACCCCGGGTCATCGACCTGGGCTCGACGCCGGTCAGCCCCGCCGACGTGGCCTTCCTCCGCGAGTTCTACCTCGAGGGCCTGGGCGAGTTCAGCTACGTCAATGACCTTCCCCTGGGCGACCTGGAGATCGTGGGCGGCGACGTCGCCGACCGCGACCCCGGCACGGCGCCGGAGGGCCCGGAACGCGCGCTGATCCCCTTCGGCGGCGGCATCGACTCCGTCGTCGTGGTCGAGGAGACCAAGCGGCGGGTGCCCGACAGCAGCCTGTTCATCGCCGGCCGCTACGACCCGATCGAGGCCTCCGCCGCGCTGACCGGCCTGCCGATCGTGCGGGCCGGCCGCCGGCTCGACCCGCAGGTCCACAGGAGCGCGGAGAACGGCTTCCTCAACGGGCACGTCCCGGTCACCGGCATCCTCTCGGCGATCGCGGTGACCGCCGCGGTGCTCGACGGGCGTACCTCCGTGGTGATGAGCAACGAGTGGTCGGCGTCCTCACCCACCGTCGAGGTCGACGGCCACGGCATCAACCACCAGTACTCGAAGTCCTACGGCTTCGAGGCCGGCTTCCGCCGCATGCTCGCCGGCGCCGTCCCCGGGGTGAACTACTTCTCCGCGCTGCGGCCCTACTCCGAGCTCTGGGTCGCCGAGCGGTTCGCCGCGCTGCCGCAGTACCACCCGGTGTTCCGCAGCTGTAACCGCGCCTTCCACGTCGACCCGGCCCGGCGCGCCACGAACTGGTGCGGCGAGTGCGACAAGTGCACGTTCATCGACCTGATCCTGGCGCCGTTCCTCTCCCCGGAGCAGCTGCGGTCGATCTTCGGCGGCGTCGAGCCACTGGACCGCCCCGAGCTCGCCGGCCAGTTCCGGGCGCTGCTCGGGGACACCGCGCAGAACAAGCCCTTCGAGTGCGTGGGTGACGTCGGCGAGTGCAAGGCCGCGGTGCTGCTGGCCGCGGAGCGCCCCGACCGGGCCGGCAACCCGCTGCTGTCGGCGCTGCGCACCGAGGTGCTGGCCGACGGTGACGCACCGTCGGTCCCCTCCCTGATGCATCCGCTGGGCGAGCACTTCATCGAGAAGCCGTATGCCGCCGACGATCTCCTGGTCTGACCTCGCCGGCCTGCGGGTCGCGGTCTGGGGGCTGGGAGTCGAGGGCCGGGCCAACCTGCGCAAGCTCGATGCGCTCGGCGTCCCGGTCGTGGCCCGGGTCGACGACCGCCCCGCCGACGACGGCGTGCTCGCCACCGCCGAGGGCGGGCTGGACGCGCTGGCCGGCTGCGACATCGTCATCAAGTCGCCGGGGATCAGCCGCTACCGCGAGGACCTGCAGGCGCTGGAGGCCGGCGGCGTCCCCGTCGTCGGGGGTCTGGGGCTGTGGCTGGCCGGCGCCGACCGGGACCGGGTCGTCTGCATCACCGGGACCAAGGGCAAGTCCACGACGACGGCGATCGCCGGGCACCTGGCCGCCGGGCTGGGTCAGACGGCGCTGACCGGCGGCAACTTCGGCATCGCGCCCTGGGACCCCGAGGCGCCGCAGGACGTCGACTGGTGGGTGATCGAGACCTCCAGCTACCAGGCCACCGACGTGGCGGTGGGTCCGGCGGTGGTGGCTGTGACGTCGCTCAGCCAGGACCACCTCGACTGGCACCGCGGCCCCGAGGGCTACTTCCGGGACAAGCTGTCGCTGTGCCGCGCGCCCGGCGTGCGGGCCGTGGTGGCCGAGGACGGCGCGGCGCTGCGGGCGCGGTCGGCGGACCTGGGGCCGGCGGTGCGCTGGATCGGTGCGGACGGCGACGTGTCGTGGACCGCGGGGCTGGGCCTGCTCGGCGACCACAACGTGCGCAACGCGCTCGTCGCCCGGGCCGCGCTGGTCGAGCTGGGCGTGCCCGGCGCGGACGACGACGACCGGATCGCTGCCGCCGCGGAGGGCTTCGCCGGCCTCGGCAGCCGGCTGCGCAAGGTCGGGCGCGTGGGCGGCGTGGACTTCGTCGACGACAGCCTGTCCACCAACGTGCTGCCCACCCTGGCCGCCGTGGACGCCTTCCGCGGACGCCGGGTGGCGCTGCTGGTCGGCGGGCACGACCGCGGTATCGACTACGCGCCGCTGGCCGACGGGCTCGCCGGGCGGGACGGGCTGGCCGTGTTCTGCATGCCCGACAGCGGGCCGCGGATCGCCGCCGCGCTGCGGGACGGTGCGCCGGACCTCGACGTCCGGGAGTGCGCCGGGCTGCACGAGGCGACCCGGGCCGGGTTCGCCTGGGCCGACGGGGACGGCGTCGTGCTGCTCTCCCCCGCCGCCCCCAGCTTCGGCCAGTACCGCGACTACGCAGACCGGTCGGCGGACTTCATCGCGACCGTGGAGCAGCTCGCCGGGGCGTGAGGCGTGCGAGTGACGCCGGACACGTCACCGGACTCACCGTGGTCACGCGGTTACCGTGGGGTGTGTGGACAGCACAGGGCTGGGTGACGACATCGAGAAGTGGCTCGCGTCCGGGACCGACGTGCGCCGGCTGGCAGCGCCCGCGAGCACGTTCAACGTCCCCGGGTTGGGGCCGTTGCTCGTCATCACCGTCGTCGGCTGGCCAGACTCCATCACGGTGCTGACCGTCGAGCCGGGTATGGGCATCCAGGCGAAGCACTCCAACGCCCGGCTGGCCCTCCGCGACGACCTCGGTGGCTTCCACAAGTTCCGGCAGGGCGGCGGCGGAGGAGGCGGACCGTTCGGACGGATGATCTACAACTCCACGTTCGACGGGCCCGTCCCGGAGGGGGCACGGGCCCTCCACCTCTACGGGCTGCCGAACGCAAGCTTGTACCGGCACACGGGCGACGACCCGCTACCCCCGCACGTCACCATCGCACTGGACTGACGGCGCCGGCTCGGTAACGCCAGTGCCCGGGCCCGGGTCTGCCGGAGAACGACCAACCGGTCCTCGGCCACACGCAGGGCTGCCTGCCGCAGCGCGTCGTCCTCCGGCACTGGTCCACGCCGGGCCACGCGCTCCACCCGGGCGCGGTCCTCCGCCGGCAGCGGTCCGCTGGCCGCCCGTGAGTCGTGGATCTGCTGCGTGGTGACGTAGCCGAGCGCGGGAGCGCAGATCAGGGCCACCCCGACCCCCATGATCGCCGCATCCGTCCAACTCCGGTCGCCCATGAGTCGGAAGAGAGCACGAAGAAGGGGCTGATCAGGATCCCCATGAGGGGCAGCGCCCACCAGGGGCCCGGAGCAGCCACGCGTTCACCGCGCGATCATGGGCATCGGGGAAGTCGCAGACCGGGCCAGACGAGCGGGCGCACAGCGGCACCGGCAGGATGTGGGCTTCCAGGACCAGCCCCACCCTGGCCCTGGCCATCGGGGTGGCCAGCAGGGACGAATGGCCCATCCCGGCACGGCGGCACCGAGGGTCACGGATGGTCTCAGCAGGCACATCTGGGCGCGCGCTGCGGCCGACAGAACGCCACTCGTGGCAGGGCGTTTCCGCAGGCCGTTGTGGGACGCCGGAGCGGCCGTCACCACCATGACAGGAAACGTCCCACCAGCTGCCATCAGGGCGCCTGCCCCTGCAACTGAAGGCGGCCTGGGTGTCCCCAATCGGGCCGCTCAGGGCGATTCAGCCGGCCGGTAACGGCGCTTCCGGCACCGGGCCTGTCCGTCCTGGATCTCGGCGGCACTGGGCGAATCAGCTCTTCTGCCGGGCCCGGAAGGGCAGGACGACCGGCTCGCTGGAACGCTCGCCTCGAGACAGCTCTTGGGCGTTCGTCGGCTTCCGCCCCGGCGGGGGTGCGTACCGGTCCAGGTCGCGCGCGACGTCGATGACGTGACGGTTCAGGTGGCCGGCCAACTTTTCGCGTGTCGGGTGGGGCCGCGTCTTCGCCGTTCGGCGGCCCCCAGTCCCGGGGTGCGCATGCCAGGACACAGACCCACGTGTACGACGGGAGTACACATCGTCAGAGATCCAGGCGCAGGACCCCGTTGTCGACGGCGTAGGAGGCCAACCCCGCGCGGTTGGCCAGCCCGGTCTTCAGCAGCAGGTGCTCAACGTGGGTGCTCACCGTCCGCGGGCTCGTGCCCAGCACCACTCCGGTCTCCCGGTTCGACAGCCCCCGGGAGACCAGGGTGAGCACGTCGAGCTCACGTTCGGTGAGCTCGTGTGGCAGAGCGGTGTGCGCCACCATGACCAGCGCCCGCGGGCCGTCCGTGCGCGGATCGGGTGCCAACCGCACCATTTGTGCCCGTTCCCAGCGAGCGTCGGCACTTCGCGCGGCGAACCCTCGCAGCGACGGCTGGTCGCCGACGAGGAAGTCGGCAGTCACCCGGCGCAGCTGCACCGACAGCTCGAGAACCGCATCGTTCAGCGGCACGCTCGCACCTCGAGCGTCCACCAGAACCGCCTGACTTCCGCCCCCGAGCATTCCGGCCATCCACACCGGCGGCAGGCAGACGTCGACCAGCTGTGCCAGCGCGGGCGCGGCCAGCTCCAGCGCCTCGCGCACATCCCCGTCGGCGGCACGGGTCTCGGTGAAGCTCATCGTGAGCAGCCCGGTCAGCCGTCCCCGCGGGCCCGGCGAGTGCAGCACCAGCGTCACCCCCTCCCGGAACCCCGCGGTCCGGAGGAAGTCGCGGTAGACGGGCGTCCGGTAGAAGCTCGGCCCGAAGTCCTGCATCCGCATTGGCCGGCACAGTTCCTGCGCGGTGCGGTAACTGGTGCAGGACAGATAGCTGGTGTTCAGGAACCGGAGCAGCGACGCACCGTACCCGGTACTCACCAAGGGGCGTTGTGCCCGGGCCAGCGGGTCCCACGCCGAGAGCATCACCGCGTCGAACGCGGCGATCCGCCGCAGGTCGGCGAGCACCGCACTGGGCTCGCCGCCGCGGTGGAGCACGTCGCCCACGCGTGTCCCGAGGTCGGCCACCGCCTTCATCTGGCCTGCCCGCACGGATGCTCCTTTCGACATCCGGACCGTCGGCGCCCGGTGTCGAACCCCGGTCGGGGGTGAACTCTGACACACAGTGCGGCGCACGGGAACCGCCCAGGGACACACCGGGTCCGGGGGGATACGTCGATCGACGGATGCCTGATGGAGTCTGCGGTCCCTAGCTTTCCTCTGCAGCGCGGGTTGTCCCACCGCCACCGCCTGAGAGGAGCCACCCTGTGACCAGCTCGGACACCGATCTCTGCTACCTCACCGCGACCTCAGCAATCGCCGGCTTCCGATCCGGGGAACTTTCCCCGGTCGATCTGATGCAGGCTGTCATCGCCCGCGTCGAGAGCACCAACGACCGGCTCAACTGCCTGACCTACGAGTACTTCGACCGCGCCCTGGAGCAGGCTCGG
>JAOPUQ010000139.1 GCA_025963425.1 Modestobacter sp.
ACAGCCAGCAGGGTCAGGTAGGTCCAGGGCACGGCCAGCGCGCTCGGGGGAGGGTCGAAGACCCCGGACAGCACGGAGACGAGGACACGGGCCAGCGCGCCACCGAGTACGGCGCCCAGGCCAAGTCCCAGCACGACCACGACCGCGGCCTCGCCCACGACGAAAGCTGCGGTCTGGCGGGGTCGTGCCCCCAGCGCGCGGAGCACTGCGAAGGTTCGGCGCCGTTCGGCCATCCCGACGGCCAGCACCAGGCCGCCGGAAGCGGCGCCGAGGGCGAACGCGAAGCCCAGTTCGAGCGCGGTGAGACCGTGCAGGTCGACCGCCGACAGACTCGATCCGATCGTCGCCACGGCTTCCGACAGCGAGGTCACCGTCGCGCCCGGACCGGCCGCCTGGCGGAGCGCATCGATCAGCGCGGGGTCGCCCCGGCCCCCTGCGTCGACCAGGAAGGCTGCGACGGAGTCGTTGCCGGTCACCTGCGTCAGGTAGTCGGCGTTGGCCACCAGGAAGCTGTCCTTCGGCGCGGTGGGGAACTCGTTGGCCACGCCGACGTAGTGGAACGTGGCCGTCACCGGGCCACCACCGGCGGTGTTCTGCACGCGCAGCTGCAGGCTGTCGCCCAGGTGCAGCTGGTAGTCGGTCACCGTCTCCGCGGAGACCAGGACGCCGTCCGGGGTGGCGGCCAGCTTCGCCATCAGCTGGTCGGCGGTTCCGCCGGTGAACCAGCTGTCCTGCAGCGAGGTCGCCGAGGTGACCGATCGCGGACGCACGCCGTACATGTCCTGCAGGTCCGCGCCGACGTAGGCGAACCGGTGCTGGAGTGGTTCGACGACACGCACGCCGGGCACGGTGGCCAGTGCGGCACCGGCGGAGGGTGCGACGCGGGCTCCTGGAGCCTCGGTGACGGCCACGTCCGCTCCGTTGGTCAGGCGCGCGTCGACGAGTGCCTGCTGCTGGTACGTCGCGTTGAACACGGCCGTGGAGACCGCGAAAGCCACGGCCAGTGCGAGCACGACGGCGCCGCGCGTCACCAGCGCCCGGGACCGGCCCAGGCCCGCCGCCACGACGCCGGCCAGCGGGCCCGCAGCAGGCCGTAGGGCAACGGTGAGCGGCCCCCGACCGCGGCGCAGGAGCAGGTCGATCAGGCGCCAGCACAGCAGCCCGCCACCGGTCCACAGCAGTGCCGGACCCAGGAACGCCCAGTAGTCAACCGAGATGGCGGCCACTCCCTCCGGTGCCAGGACCAGCGAGTAGCCCACCCGGCTCGTGGCGCTGATGATGATGGCGGCGCCGGCGAGGGCGAGCACGTCCAGGCCCAGACGAGCCCACAACGGGCGCCTCGGTGCGGGCAGGGAACCGGCTGCGACCACCCGCCCGGCACGCCAGGCGCGCTCGGCCGGCAGCAGGATGGTCGCGACGGAGACGGCCAGCCCGGCCCCGGCTGCCAGCGCCGCCCACCCCGCTGCGGCGGTGGGGCTCGTACCGAACGCGGCCGAACCGAAGGCGAGACGGCCGAGGAGGGCAGCCAGGGCCAGGCCGGCAAGAGTCCCAACGATCCCGACGACTGCCGCCTCGGCGGTGGCGAGCGCCAGTGCCTGACGGTGAGTGGCGCCTCGCGTCCTGAGCAGTGCCTGTTCCCGTTCCCGGCGCTGGCGTCCGGCTCCGGCGACCGCCGTGGTCAGCAGGCCGGCCAACACCGCCCCGGGTAGCCCGAGGAAGAGGAAGAGGATCTGCGCATAGAGGGCGTCCTCCCGGGCCGCACCCAGGGTGGCGGCCAGGTTGTCTCCCACCGTGCCCGCACCGGCCAGCTTCACCTCGGTGTTGCGGGCGGCACCGCCCTCGGCGACGAAGGCGGCGGCAGGGTCGGCGGGCAGGGCCGCGCTCCGGGCGACGTGCACCTGGCCCCCGAGCAGGTCCGGTCGACCCGCCGCGAGCGGGTCGAACACCTGTTGCCAGGTCTGCTCGGACAGCAGGAGGACGTTGTCCGGCGGAGCGGTCGGCTGGGCACCCGCCGGGGCGCCCACGGTCTGGAAGAGGGTGTCCGCCTGAGGCAGGTCGACCACCCCCTGGACTGTCACCTGGGCATCGGGCAGCCCGGGGCGCGCGACCGAGACCACGTCACCGACTCCGACGTGCAGGTTCGCCGCGGTCTGCTGGGCGACGAGCACCCCGGTGTCGCTGCCGGTGAGGGTCCGCAGCTGTCCGGGGAAGTCGCTGCGGTAGGTCGGCGGCAGCCCCAGCACCTGCGCTGCGCCTGTGGTCTGGGTGGTCGAGCCTCCGCCCGGCACGGGCGTGGTCGCCGCAAGCTGCGGGACGGAGGCGAACCCCACCACGTCGGTGATCCGGGTGCCGGGGGAATCAGCGACCACCGCGGCGACCTGCGCAGGATCCGCTCCGGCAGCCACCTGGACCTGCCAGTCCACGGCCACGCGGGCCACGGCACGATCGGTCATGGTGGCCCTGCTGGAGACCAGGAACGCGCCGATCGCGGCCAGCAGGGCGACCGCCGTGACCACCCCGGTGGCGACGGCCGCAAGACGGCCGGCGCGATGCCGCACCAGCCCGGACAGCCAGCTCGTGATCATCGAACTCCCCGTCCTGCCATGGCCTCGAGCAGCCGGCCGTCGGTCATCGACCAGCGGTCGCCCAGCCGTCCGGCGACCTCGGGGTCGTGGGTGCTGACGACCAGCGCCGCACCCAACGTGCCCACCGCCTCGAGCAGGACGTCCAGCACGTGTGCCGCGGTACGCCGGTCCAGCTGCCCGGTCGGCTCGTCGGCAAGGACGAGCGCAGGCTCCCCGGCCAGCACCCGAGCGATGGCCACCCGCTGCGCCTGCCCGCCGGAGAGCTCGTCTGGGGCGGCGCCGGCCAGGCCACCCATGTCCAGGCGTTCGAGCGCGGCCTCGGCCCTGCGGCGGGCCTCGACCGGCGGCAGGTCCGCCAGCAGCAGTGGAAGGGCCACGTTGTCGGCCACGTCCAGCGCCGGCAGCAGGCTCGGCGCCTGGAAGACGACCCCGACCCCGGCGGGCCGCCGCGCCCTCGTGACCAACCCGGGCCAGCTCACCTCTCCGGTGGTGGGCGCATCCAGTCCACCCAGCAGGTGCAGCAGCGTCGACTTCCCCGACCCCGACTCGCCCATCAGCGCGATCCGCTGCCCAGGGAACACGTGCGCGGTGACGTCGTGCACTGCCACGACTGCAGCCGGGCCGCGCCCGAAGGTGCGGCTGACGTGCCGGCAGGCCACCACGGGCGCTACGGAGGTCGTCATGCCGGCACCGGCTCCTCGGCTGTGACCCACCGGCCGTCGGAGATGCGCAGGACCCGGTCGGCATCCGCGGCGACCTCGGCACTGTGGCTGGCCACCACCACAGCAGCCCCCTCGGCCGCTGCCTGCCGCATCAGCGCGAGCACCCGGTGCTCGTTGGCCAGGTCGAGCTCGCCCGTCGGTTCGTCGGCGATGAGCACCACCGGATCCCCCGCCAGGGCAACGGCCAGGCCGGCCCGGGCTAGTTCGCCTCCGGAGAGCTCGCCGGGCAGCGCCCTGGCGCGGTGGGCGAGCGCGACCAGGTCCAGCAGTTGCGTCACCGACCGGCGCGGTGGAGTCCGCCGACCACGCAGCCGCTGCACCAGGGCGACGTTGGCCCGCACGTCCAGGTGCTCCACCAGGTTGCCGGACTGTCTCAGCACGCCCACCAGCCGGCGGCGTAGCAGCGTCCGCACCGCCTCCGGCCGGTGGCTCATCCGCTCCCCGGCGAGTCGGACGTCGCCGCCGTCCGGCTCGTCGAGACCGGCGAGGAGCGCGAGCAGCGTGGACTTGCCAGACCCTGACGGGCCGGCGACCGCGACGACCTCGCCGGCGCGGACGGTGAGCGAGATCCCGCGCAGCGCGCGGGTCTCCTCGTCGCCGGCGCGGTAGAACCGGTACAGATCGTGCGCCAGCAGCACGGGGTCACCGCTGGCAGGTCCGGCGTGAACGGGCACGGTCACGGTCACAACCACGCGAACGAGGTGCTGACCGTCCGCCACGCGTCGACGTCATCGGCACCGTGCGGGCCGCTGAGGGTCAGCAGCACCTCCGACCCGTTGCGCCAGAAGACGTAGAGCTCCACGTCGTCCCGAGTGGTCCGCCCGGTCACCGGGTCCGCCGGCGAGTCTGCGGAGTAGGTGGCATGGACGGCGTTCCCGGCGGGGAGCGAGCGGGTCTCGACCGTGCCGGTGGACACGCTGGGGTCCTTGGCGGCGATGTCCTTCAACTCCGAGCCGAGCACGGAGTCCGGGTGGGGCTGCGGCCGCCCGGTGAGCTGCTGGACGGTGACGGTGTTCAGCTTGTCGGTGAAGGACACCCCGCCGGAGACGTCGGTGCGGGCCCAGCCTTCCGGCACGGTCACCGTGAACGAGCCGTCGGAAGGGCCGTAAGGGACGTAGACCTGGTTGTCGGGGATGTCGCCGAGCGGGCTGGACTCGCTCGGCGAGGCGGCCGCGCTGCCGGCTGCCTGTCCCGGGGACGACGCGTTGCCGGACGAGCAACCGGCCACCAGAAGGGCCACCACCGCGGCGGGGACGAGGAGCAACGCTCTGGACCGTGTCATGGACCGAGGTTGGCACCGGGCCGCTGAGACGGCGCTGAGTACGCCGCCCACATCGTCAGACTCTGCGCGGCGATCCCCGCCACACCTGCCGATCGTGCGCCATCGACTTGAGCCTGCCCTCCGTACGGGCCAGCCGCCGCCCGAGGGACCCGGCACCGGCGACCAGGGCGACGGCGACGGATGCCGGCACGAGCACCCAGGCCTGCAACAGTTTCGTGAGAAAGGCCCAGCAGGAGCCCGCCAGGACCAGCCAGCCTCGCCCTCCCGTCGCTCCACGGACCGGGTCAGCGCGTAGGCGGCGGCGACCGAGAGCAGGACCATGAGGACGTCCGGGTTGCCGTACCGCGCAAGAAGAGTGAACACGGGGGTCAGCACGAGCACCGTCCCGGCCAGCAGGCCGGTGGCCACCGCGCGCCCTTCCCGGCTCCGGCCATCCGGCGCCGCATCGTCGGACCAGCCACCTGCGGGCAGGCTGAGCGCCTGCCGCCGCACTGTGGCGTAGAGCAGCCCCACCGCCGCGACCGCGCACAGTGCCTGCAGCAGCAGCGTCGGTGTAGACAGCCCGAGCAACCGCACCGACAGACTCGTCAGCCACAGCGCCGCAGGAGGCCTGTCCACGGTGATGCCGCCGACCGGGTCCAGGCCGCCGGAGAAGAACGCCTGCCAGCTCCGCGCGCCGGCCTGTGCCGCCGCGGAGTAGAGCGTCGATGGTGAGCCCAAGGGGGTCCATGGGGCCCTCCGGCCCTCGCGGGAACTACGACGACCCCAGCCTGGTCGTGCCTTGCTGAGGGATCGTTGAGAGGGAAGGCGGCCCCACGCGCGGCACCCCGTGCGACCGAACCGGGCGGCGGCGCTCACAGGTCGGCGACCGCCGCCGGGACCGGTTCGCGCCACCGCCCGCCTGACCGGCCCGCGGCGACGGGGCCCTTGGTGACGCCGATCGGGTCAGCATCGGCTGACTCGGGCTCCTGCCGACGTGCCCGCTCGACCTACATCGCGGCGCAACGGAGCCGTCCGGCGGGGGTTATGCGCCAGACGGCTCCGACCGGCGACACCGAT
>JAOPUQ010000148.1 GCA_025963425.1 Modestobacter sp.
GCGCACAGTGGTCGCTTTACCCGCTCGCCGACGCACCGGCGGTCACCGGCGCGCCGGCGCCCGACCACATGCGCGACATCACTGTCCGGCGACCGCCGGCTCCACGTCGCGGGGCAGCGCCAGGTCGACGATGGCCAGCGGCCGGCCCCCGCGGCCGGTCATCGCCGAGGTGACGACCTCGGCGCCGATGACGGTGCCGGTGGCGCCGGTGCAGGTGACGAGCACGTCGGCGGCGGCCAGCTCGGCCGGCAGCTGCTCCAGGTCGGCCTGCCGGCCGTCGATGGACCCGGCGAGCCGGGCGGCGCTGGCCGGTGTCCGGCTGCTGACGGTCACCTCGGCGCCGCGGCGGGCCAGCGTGGTGGCGGCGAGCGCGCCCATCGACCCGGCACCGACCACCAGCACCGGGCGGCCGGCCAGCTCACCGAGCAGGTCGGTCACCCGGTCGAGGGCAACCGAGACGAGCGAGGCGCCGGCCTTGTCGATGCCGGTCTCGGCGTGCACCCGCTTGCCGACCCGCAACGCGCGCTGGGCGATCGGGTGCAGCTCGCGCCCGACGGTGCCCTCCTGCCGCGCGAGGGCATAGGCCGACCGCAGCTGGCCGAGGACCTGGGTCTCCCCCACGACCATCGAGTCCAGGCCGGCGGCCACGGTGCACAGGTGCCCGATCGCCTGGTCCTCGTAGTAGACGGTGACGTAGGGCGAGAGCTCCTCGACGGTCGCGCCGGCATGCCGGGCCAGCACCCGGCTGACGTCGGTGACCCCGCCGTGGAAACGGTCGACCTCGGCGAAGATCTCCACCCGGTTGCACGTGGCCAGCACGATGACCTCGCTGACGTGGTCGCTCTCGACCAGTTCGTGCAGCGCCTTGACGGTGTCGTCGCCGCTCATGCTGACCTGCTCGAGCAGGGCGACCGGGGCGGTCTGGTGGCTGATGCCGACGGCGAGCAGGCTCATCGCTGCGCCCCCAGTCCCGCGTGGACCGGCACGGTCACCGGCTGCCGCCCACCGTCGCGCTGTTGGTCCAGAAAGGCCAGTACCTGCAGTTCCACGGACAGGTCGACCTTCCGGACGTCGACCCCCGGGGGGACCGTCAACGCCACCGGCGCGAAGTTCAAGATGCTCCTCACCCCTGCGGCGACCAACCGGTCACAGACCGACTGGGCGACCTCGGCCGGTGTCGTGATGACCCCGATGGCCGCCTCGGTGTCGGCGACGACGCTCTCCAGGTCCGCGATCGGACGGACCGTGCACCCACCGACGCAGTCGCCGACCCGCTGGGGGTCGGCGTCCAGCAGGCCGACGAACTCGAAGCCGCGGCTGGCGAAGCCGGCGTAGTCGGCCAGCGCCGCACCCAGCCGGCCGAGGCCGACCACCACGCAGGGCCGGGACCGCTCCCCGCCCAGCGCCGTGGTCAGCCGTTCCCGCAGGCCGGACACCGAGTACCCGACACCCCGCACACCGCAGGGGCCGAGGTAGGACAGGTCCTTGCGCAGGCCGGCGGGGTTGACCCCGGCGGCGGTGGCCAGCTCACCGGAGGACACGTGACTGCGGCCATCGCCGGCAAGGCCGGCCAGCACCCGGAGGTACACGGCCAGCCGGGCAACGGTGGCCTCCGGGATGATCCGGGGCCGTGACTCGCTCACGGGCAGACTCCACAGCGATCCGAACACGGGCCGGCAGGTCGCCGGGGCGTTCGGGAGACGTCGATGGCACGGGCGCGTCTGGCCCGGCAACGTCACGGTAACCGCTTGTGAACGCAGGAACAAAGTCGCCGACGGCGTCCACCCAGGTGGAGCAGCCCGGCTGTGGTGGAGGACACCCTAGCGATGCCCCTTTCCGGGGGGATCAGGCGGTCCCTAGGTCCCTGCGCAGCCGGTCGACGTCGACGGTGAAGTAGGAGTGCTCACGCCCGTCGAGCAGCACCACCGGCACCCGGTCGCCGTACTCGATGCGCAGCTCGTCGTCGGCGTCCACGTCGATGAGCTCGGGGACGAGCCCGGCCTCGGCGCCCAGCCGGGTCACCGTCTCGGCGGCCACCCAGCACAGGTGGCAGCCGGCGCGGGTGAGCAGCTGCAGGCGCGCCTCAGCCACCGGTCAGCTCCCGGGCGTCCTGCTGCCCGTCGGCGGCCGCCGAGGCCGCGGCCCGCTCCAGCCCGAGCTCGCGCAGCCGCGCACGGCTGACCTTGCCGACCAGCGAGTGCGGCAGCTCGGCGACGAAGTGCACGCCGGTGGGCACCTTGAACCGGGCCAGCGACCGGGCGGCGTGCTCGCGCAACTCGGCGTCGGTGACGGTGGCCCCCGGCGTCCGGACGACGACCGCGTGCACCGCCTCGCCGGTGCGCGCGTCCGGCACCCCGATGACCGCGCTCTCGACCACCTCCGGGTGGGTGTCGAGCACCCGCTCCACCTCACCGGGGTAGACGTTGAAGCCGCTCACCAGCACCAGGTCGCGGCGCCGGTCGACCAGCCGGAGGTCACCGGCGGCGTCCCGGTAGGCGATGTCCCCGGTCAGCAGCCAGCCCTCGGCGTCCGGCCCGTCGGCGCCGTCGGGCCAGTAGCCGGCGAACAGGTTGGGGCCACGGGCGCACAGCTCCCCGGCGGAGTCGGGGTCGTCGTCGCCGTACGGGTCGCCGAAGACGTCGGCGCGCACCCGGCTGCCCGGGTCGGGACCGGCGCCCGGGCCGCCGGCGGTGTCCCGCAGGGTCAGTTCCACGCCGGGCAGCGGGCCGCCGATGCACTCCGGCTTGGCCCGGCCGGTGGCCAGCGTGCTGGCCAGCACCGGCGAGGCCTCGGTGAGCCCGTACCCCTCCCAGACGGTGACCGCAGCCCGGTCCCGCATACCGGCGAAGACCTCACCGGGCAGGGGGGCCGCTCCGCAGGACGCCGTGTGCACGGCGGCGAACGCCCGGCGCAGGCCCGCGTCGCTGCCGGCGGCGGTGGCCGCGGCCAGCCAGGCGGCGTACATCGGCGGAGCGCCCGGGACGGCGGTGACCTCCTCCTCGGCCATCAGCCGCAGGGTCGCGACCGGGTCGAACTCCTCGACCAGGAGCCCGCACGCGCCGGTGGCCGCGACCAGGCCCAGCCCGGCGTTGAAGCCGTAGACGTGGAACAGCGGCAGGACCAGCAGCACCCGGTCACCGGCGCGCACCGGCGGCGGCTGCATCGCCAGGCACTGCCGCTGGTTGGCCAGCAGCGCGGCGTGGGTGAGCATCGCGCCGCGGGGCTGCCCCGTCGTCCCGCTCGTGTATGCCAGCAGGGCGAGGGCGGCCGGGTCGTCCGGAGCCGTCGGGGGCGGACCGTCGGCAGCGGGGGGACCGGGGCAGACCGGGACGTCGGCCACCGGGGCGCGCCCGGGGGCAGCCACCAGCAGCCGGGCGCCGGAGTCGGTGAGCAGGTGGCTGACCTCGGGGTCGGTGTAGGCGGTGTTGACCGGGACGACGACCAGGCCGGCGCGCATCGCCCCGACGGTGGCGACCACCCAGTCGACGCCGTTGCGCAGCTGGACGGCCACCCGGTCACCGGCCGACAGGCCGTGCGCCGCGTAGCCGGCGGCCGCGCGGTCGACCAGCGCGTCGAGCTCGGCCCAGGTCGGTCGGCGCTCGCCGTGGACCAGGGCGGGAGCTTCTCCGGCCCGTTCCGCGGCGCGACGGACCAGGCCGTCGAAGGTGCGGGCGTCCCGGTCGGGCGCGCCAGGGGTCACCGGTACCTCCAGGTGTGGGCACGGCCGACGAGGGCCACGCGTGGACGCGGCGGCACGATGTTGTCACCATGGGCTCCGGCCCGCAGCGTGCGTCGTTCGCGCGGTGGTCCGAGCCGGGGGCTCGGTGGGGCGGACGAGGAGGTCGAGACCGGCATGACCCGTCCTCGGCCCGTGGCGTCCCGGCCTGCCGCCGGCGCCCCGGAGCAGGTGGCGGCCAGGCCGGTGCCCACCCCCCGGGGAAGCCCGGGTGCGCCCGCCGGCCTCCGGCCCAGCCCGCGGCCCCGCTCCGCGCCGGAGGCCCAGCCCGACCCGGGGGAGGTCGCCGCCGATGATGCCGAGCAGATCGCGGTCTGGGACCTGGTCCGCCGCGCCCAGGCCGGCGACGCCGAGGGCTTCGGGCAGCTCTACGACCGCTACGTCGACGTGGTGTTCCGGTTCGTCTACCACCGCGTCGGTGACCGGGCGACGGCGGAGGACTTCACCAGCGAGACCTTCGTCCGCGCGCTGCGCCGGATCGACTCGCTGACCTTCCAGGGCCGCGACGTCGGCGCGTGGCTGGTCACCATCGCCCGCAACATCGTGCTCGACCACGTGAAGAGCAGCCGGTACCGGCTGGAGGTCACCACCGCCGACATGCGGGACGCCGACCGCGCCACCGACGGCCCCGAGGACGCCGTCCTGCAGGGCCTGACCAACGCCGAGCTGCTCGCCGGGGTCGCCCAGCTGTCCGACGAGCAGCGGGAGTGCGTGATGCTGCGCTTCCTGCAGGGCCTGTCGGTCGCCGAGACCGCGGCGGCGATGGGCAAGAAGGACGGCGCGATCAAGGCGCTGCAGCACCGGGCCGTGCGGCGGCTGGCCACGCTGCTTCCGGAGGGGCTGCTGTGACCGGTGCGCCGCCTGATGTTCCCCCGGGCTCAGTTACCGGCCGGTACCCCGTAACGGCTCCGGTCGCCGCCTCGTTGACCCACAGGAAGGCGCATTCCGCGATCTGCGGGGGCGCCGGAGGACCGGGCACGAGCCCGGCCGGACGACGGCCCGGAACGGGGGGAGCACGGTGACGGTGCAGCGCGACGGCGCAACCGGCCGCTCCGGCTCCGAGGTCGAGGACGCCCTGGCCGACCGGCTGAGGGCGCTCTCCACCGAGCTGGCCGCCACTCCCGAGGAGGATTTCCGGGCCGCCACCCGCGCCCGCCTGGTCGCCATGGCCGCGGTCCGCCCGCCGGCCGCTGACGCCGTCCGGCGACCACAGGCCTCTCCCGGCGCCCTGCGCCGGCTCATCGCCCCCGGTCGCGACGCAGCCCCCCTCCGCTGGCGCGGCCGGCTCACCGCCGGGCTGGCCGGTGCCGCGCTCACCGTCACCGCGCTCGGTGGCCTGCTCGCCCTCTCCCATGACTCCCGCCCCGGCGACCTGCTGTACGACCTCAAGGTCGGCGGCGAGAACACCCAGCTGGCACTGGCCAGCGACTCCACCCGCGGGACGACCCTGCTGGACTTCGCCAGCACCCGCCTCCAGGAGCTCACCGAGCTGACCCGGGAGGGCCCCTCGGCCCTGCCCGCGGCCGGTGTTCGGTCCTCCGGCGGGCAGACGCTGCTGGCGACCGGCCCCGACGTCGCGGTGGTCGTCGACACCCTGGGTGCGATGGACGACCAGACCACCGAGGGCACCTGGTGGCTCACCACGCAGGCGGTGCGGTCCCCCGACCCCGGAGCGCTCGGCACGCTGACCGGCTGGGCGCGCGAGCAGTCGGCCGGCCTGGCCGAGCTGGGCACCTCGATCCCGGCCGGGGCCGAGCAGGCGTTCACCGCCTCCAGCGACCTGGTCGCGGCCGTCGCCACCCGCGGCGCCGCCCTGCAGGAGGCGGTCGGCTGCGCCGG
>JAOPUQ010000149.1 GCA_025963425.1 Modestobacter sp.
GCGGCCGCCTCGACGTCGGCGGACCGGTCGGCGGCGGTCTGCCGGGCGCGGGCCAGCTGCTCGGCCAGGTCCTCCGCGCGCGCGGTGGCCCGGGTCAGCTCGGCTGCCGCCTCGTCCACGCGGGCCCGCAACTCGAGCCCCGACGGCGCGTCGGGCTGGCCGCCGCGGGACCAGTCGGCGCCCAGCAGGTCCCCACCGGCGGTGACCGCGCGCACCCGGGGGTGCACCCGCAGCAGCGCGACGGCCGCGGGCAGGTCGGCGACGACGGCCACCCGTTCCAGGGCGCGGGCCAGCGCCGGGACGAGCTCCGCGGGTGCGTCCACCAGGTCCAGCGCCCAGCGGGCGCCGGCCGGCAGCTCCGGCCAGCCGTCCCGGCCGACCGGCGGCAGGCCACCGGTGACCAGCAGGCCGACCCGCCCGCCGGCGGCGTCCTTGAGGTGGGTCAGCGCGTCGGCCGCCTCGGCCACCCCGGCGACGACGACCGCGTCGGCCATCCCGCCCAGGGCGGCGGCCAGGGCGACCTCGTCCCCGGTCTCGATGCGCAGCCGTTCGGCGATCGGCCCGAGCACCCCGGGCAGGCCGCTGGCCAGCACCGCCGCAGCACCGTCGACCGGGGTCAGGCCCTGGGCCAGGGCGTCACGGCGGGCCTGCCAGCCCGCCCGGTCACGTTCGGCCGTGCGTTCGGCCGCGGCGAGTTCGGTCACCGTGCGGACGGCGGTGGTGTGCGCGGTGACCGCGTCGGCGTGCGCGTTCACCAGGGCGAGGTCCTCGTCGGTGGCGTCCTCCAGCGACCTCCGCCGCTCGGCGAGCCGGTCGGCGGCTGTCCCGGCGCGCTCGGCGGCCTCGGCGGCGGACGCGGCCAGCCGCTCGATCTCCGCCTGCCCGGCGGCGGCCCGCGACCGGCCGGCCGCGACCTGGCCGGAGAGCCGGGCGAGCTGCTCCCGCCGGTCGGCCAGCGCGCGGGCGGCAGCCACCAGGGCGCGTTCGGCGTCGGCGAGGGCCTGCTCGACCTCGGTGCGTGCGGTGACCGCGGCGTCCAGCCGGGCCCGCTCGGCAGTGAGGTTGTCGGCCAGCTCCCGCTCCGTGGCCTCGATCCGGTCGGCCTCGGCGTCCAGGGCGTCGGGGTCCCGGCCCGGGGCGCTGGCCGGGGCGGCGGCGGTGAGGTGGCGGTGCCGTTCGGCGGCCAGTTGCCCGACGCTGCGGAAGCGCTCGGCCAGGGTGGACAGCCGGTACCAGGTGTCCTGGGCGGTGGCCAGCCGCGGGGCGTCGGCGGCGAGCTGGGTCTCCAGCGCCGACTCGGTGCCGGCCGCCGTCCCGAGCGCGGCCTCGACGGTGGCCCGGCGCGCCCGGGCCGCGGTCTCGTCGGCGACGTCCTCGTCCAGGGCGTCGCGCAGCTGCACCAGGTCGTCGGCGAGCAGCCGCAGCCGGGCGTCCCGCAGATCGGCCTGCACCCCGGCGGCGCGGCGGGCGACCTCGGCCTGCTTGCCCAGCGGCTTGAGCTGGCGGCGCAGCTCGGTGGTGAGGTCGGCCAGCCGGTCCAGGTTGGCCTGCATGGCGTCGAGCTTGCGGAGCGCCTTCTCCTTGCGCTTGCGGTGCTTGAGGACGCCGGCTGCCTCCTCCACGAAGGCACGCCGGTCCTCGGGGCGGCCGGACAGCACGGCGTCCAGCTGCCCCTGGCCGACGATGACGTGCATCTCCCGGCCGATGCCGGAGTCGCTGAGCAGTTCCTGGACGTCGAGGAGGCGCACCTTGTCGCCGTTGATCTCGTACTCGCTCTCCCCGGAGCGGTACATGCGGCGGGTGATCGACACCTCGGTGTACGCGATCGGCAGCGCGCCGTCGGTGTTGTCGATCGTCAGCGTCACCTCGGCCCGGCCGAGCGCGGCGCGGCCGGCGGTGCCGGCGAAGATGACGTCCTCCATCTTGCCGCCGCGCAGGCTCTTGGCGCCCTGCTCGCCGAGGACCCAGGCGATGGCGTCGACGACGTTGGACTTGCCCGAGCCGTTGGGGCCGACGACGGCGGTGATGCCGGGTTCCAGGCGCAGCGTCGTCGCGGACGCGAAGGACTTGAAGCCCTTGAGCGTCAGGCTCGACAGGTGCACGGGCGGACTCCCTGCTCGGCTACGGCACGGTCACGCAGCCGGGGCGCCGCTCCCGGTGGCTGTGCGGGGTCAGGCGGAGGTGCTGGCGAGCGCGGACTCGGCGGCGTGCTCGCCGGCCATGCCGAGCAGCTCACGGGCGATCGCTGCGTCACGCTCCGCACGCAGTTCCGCCAGCTGCTGCTCCAGGCGGCGCACCCTGGCCCGCAGGGCGGCGTTCTCCTCGGCTACTCGCAGCTCGTGCGGAGCGACGATCGAACCGAACAGTGCCTTGGCCATGGCTGAGCGGCCTTTCCGACTGCGAGAGGGATCCCGTCGCACCGTCCGGGGGCGGTCTGCGCGGGGTGGAGTGCACTCAGGGTGACACCCGTGGCCTGCCCGGTCAACGGCTCCGCCCGGGTCCGCCCGTGTCGCGGGGCTGTCATCTTGGTCACCCGACGGTGAAGCCCGGCACGCCGCAGGGTTGCTCGTTCCGCTGCACCACCCCGGTCACGAAGCCGGGCGCGTCCGGTCCGGACAGCGCCTCGACCAGCGCACGGACGTCGGGACCGGCTCCCTCCGCGACGACCTCGACGCCCCCGTCGGCCAGGTTGGTGGCCGAGCCGGCCACTCCCCCGGCGGCCGCCCGGCGGGCGACGAAGGCGCGGTAGCCGACGCCCTGCACGCGCCCGCTCACCCGGGCGACGACGCGGACACGGTCGCTCACCGTGCGCTCCGGCGCGCCCGCGGGGACGGCTGGCAGCCCGGGCAGCTGTAGCTGGACCGGTTCATGAACGACTCCCGGACGATCGCCGCCCCGCACCGCGGGCAGGGCCGGTCCTGCCGCCCGTAGACGGCCAGGAACCGGGAGAAGTAGCCGCTCTGCCCGTTGACGTCGACGTACAGGGAGTCGAAGGAGGTGCCGCCCTGGGCCAGCGCCTCGCCCAGGACACTGCGGACGCCGTCCAGCACATCGGCCACCTGCGCCCGGGTGAGCCGGTCGGTGGGCCGGGTGCCGTGCAGCCGGGCCCGCCACAGCGACTCGTCGGCGTAGATGTTGCCGACCCCGCCGATCAGCGTCTGATCGAGCAGGGCGCGCTTGACCTCGGTGCGCCGCCGGCGCAGCGCCGCGGAGAACGCCGCCTCGTCGAAGCCGGGGTCCAGCGGGTCGATGGCGATGTGCGCCAGCCGCGGCGGGAGGCCGTCGGCCGGAGCCTCCCCGTCCCGGCCGGCGTCCTCGACCACCAGCCCGCCGAAGGTCCGTTGGTCGACGAAGCGCAGCTCCCGCCCGCCGTCGGCGAACCGGAACCGGGCGCGCAGGTGCACCTCGTCGGGTTCGTCGGGCTTCTCCACGAGCAGCTGCCCGCTCATGCCGAGGTGGGCGACGAGCGCCCGCCCGGACGGCGTGCCGTCGGGCTCGGCGAGTGGCAGCCAGAGGTACTTGCCGCGCCGGTGCGCGGCGGTCGGCGTGCGGCCGGTCAGGGCGGCGATGAAGGAGTCGCTGCCCTCCAGGTGCCGGCGGACCGCCCGCGGGTGGCGTACCTCGACCTCGGCGATCGTCCGGCCGGTGACCCAGCGGTCCAGTCCGCGCCGGACCACCTCGACCTCGGGCAGCTCGGGCACGGTTCAGTCCTCGGTGGACAACGCGCGCCAGGCGGTCTCGGCGGCCTCCTGCTCGGCGGCCTTCTTGGTGCGCCCGGTGCCCCGGCCGTACACCGCTCCCCCGAGGGTGACCGCGGCGGTGAAGGTCTTGGCGTGGTCGGGACCGTCGTCCTCGACCGCGTAGGCGGGGGCGCCCAGCCCGCGGGCCGCGCCCAGCTCCTGGAGGCTGGTCTTCCAGTCCAGGCCGGCGCCGCGGGTGGCCGACTCGGCCAGCAGCGGGTCGAAGAGCCGGTGCACCAGCCGCGAGGCGGTGTCCAGGCCGAGCCCGAGATGGACCGCGCCCAGCAGCGCCTCGAGGGCGTCGGCCAGGATCGAGTCCTTCTCCCGGCCGCCGGTGGTCTGCTCCCCGCGGCCGAGCAGCAGGTGCGGGCCGATGCCGCCGTCGCCGAGGGCGCGGGCCACCCGGGCCAGGGAGGTCATGTTGACCACCGAGGCCCGCAGCTTGGCCAGCTGCCCCTCGGGCAGGTCGGGGTGGCTGCGGTAGAGCTCATCGGTGACGACCAGGCCGAGGACCGAGTCGCCGAGGAACTCCAGGCGCTCGTTGGTCGGCAGGCCGCCGTGCTCGTAGGCGTACGAGCGGTGGGTCAGCGCCAGGAACAGCAGGTCGCCGGGGAGCTCGACGCCGAGGGCGT
>JAOPUQ010000168.1 GCA_025963425.1 Modestobacter sp.
CATCTGACCACCATCAACGACCTCAACAGCGTGAAGCAGCGGTACGCCATCAACTTCCGCGGCAGCGTCCACGACCGGGCCATCGCCGTACGGGACGTCGTCCTCTCCCGTACCGACGCGGACGTCGCAACCGAGGTGGAACGGATCGCCTCGCTGGAGGCGAAGTACGCCGACTCGGCTGTGCTCATGGACGAGATCTACGCCGACCCGGCGAGCGTGAACGCCGACGAGGTGGCGGCTCTCGCCGAGATCCAGCGGATCGAGGCCGAGACGATGCCGCTCATCGCGCAGGTCGTGGAGCTCCGCCGGTCGGGCGCCTTCGAGCAGGCGTACCAGGTGCTGGTCGTGCAGGCGAAACCGCTCTTCGTGGAGTGGCTCGCGTCGATCAACGTGCTCATCGACATGGAGGAGGCGATGAACGGGGAGCTCAGCGCCGAGGCTCGCGGGGTCGCGTCGAACTTCCTCCTGACCATGGTGTTGGTCTGTGCTGCCGCGACGATCGTCGCCACCCTCATCGGCTGGGCCATCGCCCGGGCCATCTCCCGCCCGGTCCAGCGGATCCGCGGCGTGCTCGAGCAGGTGGCCGCCGGCGACCTGCGCGTTCGGGTCGGCGACGTCGGCGGGGCCGAGCTGGGGGAGGTCGGCCGGTCGCTGGACCACACGCTGGGCTCGCTCGGCGGGGTGCTGACCCTGGTGAGCGACTCGTCCGCCCGGCTGTCCACGGCGTCGGCCGAGCTGACCACGGCGGCGGACGCGATCGCGGACAACGCGCGGACCGCGGCGGGTCAGGCCGACGTGGTGGTGGCTTCGGCCAGTGACGTGGCCACGAGCGTGGACACGGTGGCGACCGGGTCGCAGCAGATGGAGGCGGCGATCCGGGAGATCTCGCAGAACGCGACCGAGGCGTCGCGGGTGGCGGGTCAGGCGGTCGGGGTGGCCGAGGCCACGACCCGGACGGTGGGAAAGCTGGGTGACTCCTCGCAGGAGATCGCAACGGTGGTGAAGCTCATCAACGGGATCGCGGAGCAGACGAACCTGCTGGCTCTCAACGCCACGATCGAGGCGGCGCGGGCGGGTGAGGCGGGCAAGGGCTTCGCGGTGGTGGCCAGTGAGGTGAAGGAGCTGGCGCAGGAGACGGCGCGGGCGACCGAGGACATCTCACAGCGGGTCGCGGCGATCCAGGCCGACACCGCGGGCGCGGTCGCGGCCATCGGTCAGATCAGCTCTGTGATCGGCGAGATCAACGACTTCCAGGCCACCATCGCGGCCGCGGTCGAGGAGCAGACCGCCACCACCAACGAGATGAACCGCAACGTGGGCGAGGCGGCGCACAGCTCGCGGAGCATCGCCACGGCCATCACCGGCCTGGCCGCCGGGACGCAGCAGACCAATGCCCGGGTGGCCGACGCCCAGCTGGCTGCGGCCGAGCTGGCCCGGATGAGCGGGGAGCTGCAGGACGCGGTCACCCGCTTCACCGTCTGAGCGGCGCGGTCCGGGCGGCCCGGGTGGTCCGGGCGGCCCGGGCGGCCCGGGCGGGGCGGTTCAGTCGGCCTGCAGCCGGGAGCGCCGGAAGGCGACCCTGCCCAGCCGCGCATCGCGCGGCGGGAGCAACTCGACCAGCCGGTCATGGGCCTCGAGGTCGTTCCTGCCGAGGGGATGCCCGGCGAACGCCTGGAGCAGCTCGAGGTCCCCGGCGGCCAGCACGGCGCGGCGCAGCCCGGCCACCAGCTCGTCACGCAGCTCCCGGATCGCCGGCGCGTCCGACCGGGGCAGCAGTGCCCCCGAGCAGGCGTGCAGCGCGGCGTCGACCATGCCTGCCTGCAGGGCGCCGTGCACCAGGGCGAAGTCGCTGTCGACGGTGGCCACGAGCCGGTAGGGCCGGGTGCGCAGCAGGTCGGCCCCGATGAGGGCGCGCAGCCGGCGGATCTCACCGCGCACCGTCGTCTGGTTGCCGGCGTCGCCGTAGACCAGGTAGGCGAGCTGCTCACCGGTGAGCCCCCCGGGGTGCATCGCGAGCATCGCGAGGATCTCCGCCAGGCGCAGCGACAGCGGGATCGACCGGCCGTTGACGAGCGCGCTCGGCACCCCGTCGCCCATGAACCTCAGCGTGACCGGCGTGTACGGGCCCCGGGGCGCAGCCGTGGACGTCGATGTGATGGCGCGCAGCAGATGGGCCCCGAGGAGCGGCTCGACCAGCACCTCGCGCCCGTTGACCAGCAGGACCGGGTCCCTGCCGTCCCCGAGGTCGACCCGATGGGGCCACCAGCCGTAGGGCTGGCCGGCCAGGACGCGGCCGCTCGGGGTCACCAGAGCCCCCGCGTCGCCGCCGAGGTCGGCCAGATGGGGCAGCAGGCGCATCCGCAGCCGCTCGTCCGCGATTGCCAGCCGCGCGCGAAGCTCGTTCTCGGCGAGCCGCGCCGTGGCCGACACCAGCTGCAGGAGCGCCGGGTGCACGGTGCGCAGCGGGCCGCTGATGTCCACGGCGCCGAGGATCGCCCCGGTCTCCGGGTCGTGCACCGGAGCGGCCACACAGGTCCAGGGGTGATACGTGCGGACCAGGTGCT
>JAOPUQ010000207.1 GCA_025963425.1 Modestobacter sp.
GTCGAGAAGTACGTCGGCGACCCGGCGTTCAGCAACCTGCCGCGCAAGTGGAAGACGTCGATGTCCGGCTGCGTCGACCACTGCACCGGCCACGAGATCAACGACGTCTCCTTCGTCGGGGTCCGCACCGACGCCGGCGAGGTCGGCTACGACCTGTGGATCGGCGGCGGGCTGTCGACCAACCCGAAGTTCGCCCAGCGGATCGGCGTGTTCGTCCGCCCCGACCAGGTCACCGAGGTCTGGGCCGCAGCGACGTCGATCTTCCGTGACTACGGCTACCGCCGGCAGCGCAACCACGCGCGGATGAAGTTCCTGATGGCCGACTGGGGCCCGGAGAAGTTCCGCCAGGTCCTGCAGGAGGAGTACCTGCACGCGGCGCTCCCCGACGGCCCGGCAGCGGCACCGCCGGCCCACGACGAGCGTGACCACGTCGGCGTGAGCAAGCAGAAGGACGGCCGCAACGCCGTGGGCTTCGCGCTGCGCACCGGCCGCATCGGCGGCACGCTGCTGGCCACCGTCGCGGGGCTGGCCGACGAGTTCGGCGCCGGCCGCATCCGGACGACGGCGCAGCAGAAGCTGGTCATCCTCGACGTGCCCGACGAGGCCGTCGAGGAGCTGGTCACCCGGCTGGCCGAGCACGACCTGCTGGTCCGGCCGAGTGTCTTCCGCCGCGGCACGATGGCCTGCACCGGCCTGGAGTTCTGCAAGCTCGCGATCGTGGAGACCAAGGGCCACGCCCAGGACCTCTACACCGAACTGGAGAAGCGGCTCCCCGACTTCGACGAGCCCATCTCGATCAACGTCAACGGCTGCCCCAACTCCTGCGCCCGGTTCCAGACCGCCGACATCGGCTTCAAGGGCTCGATGGTCAAGGACGAGTCCGGTGAGATGGTCGAGGGCTTCCAGGTGCACCTGGGCGGGCACTTCGGCGTCGAGGCCGCCTTCGGCCGCAAGCTCCGCGGTCACAAGGTGACCAAGCAGGAGACGGCGGACTACTGCGAGCGGGTGCTGCGCACCTACCAGCAGCAGCGCCAGCCCGGCGAGCGGTTCGCCGCGTACGTGGCCCGTGCCGACGAGGCGTGGCTGGTGTGAGGAACGGCCGGTGGTGACGGAGCCCACACCTGGAAGAACCCGCCAGCTGCCTCCGTTCCACTGCCCGTACTGCGGGGATGAGGACCTCACCCCGCACGGGGACGGCGGGGAATGGCACTGCGGCGCCTGCCTGCGGACCTTCACGATCCGACTGACCGGAACAGGGGTGACACGCGCATGACCAGCGCCGTCGTCCGAGGGAACGAGGAGCTGGCCGAGTGGGCCAACCTCCGCTTCGACTCGATCGCCGACCCGGAGTGGCAGGCACTGTCGGTGCTGTGGTGGGCCGGGGAGACCTTCGGGGACTCCTTCGCGATCACCTCGAGCATGGCCGACGGGTTGCTGGCTCATCTGGCCTCCCGCGCCCTGCCCGGCGTCCACGTGATCTTCCTCGACACCGGCTACCACTTCGCCGAGACCCTCGGCACCCGCGACTGGATCGCCAGCGTCCTGCCGATCACCGTGCACAGCGTCCAGGCCGAGCTGACCGTCGCCGAGCAGGACGCCCGCTACGGCCCGCGGCTGCACGACCGCGACCCGGACCTGTGCTGCTCGCTGCGCAAGGTCGTGCCGCTGGCCAAGCAGCTCGCCGGCTACGCCGCCTGGGGTTCCGGGGTGCGCCGCGACGAGTCCCCGACCCGGGTGGACACCAAGATCGTCGACTGGGACGCCAAGCGCGGCATGGTCAAGGTCAACCCGCTGGCCGCCTGGACCCAGGACGACGTCGATGCCTACGTCGCCGAGCACCAGGTGCCGGTGAACCCGCTGGCCGAGATCGGCTACGCCTCCATCGGCTGCGCGCCCTGCACCCGCCCCGTCGCGCCCGGGGAGGACGCGCGCGCCGGTCGCTGGGCGGGCCAGAACAAGATCGAGTGCGGGGTCAACGTCTGATCGTCCGACGGCCGGGGAGAGCGGAGGATGGGGCGATGCCCCGCCCACCGGTTCTCCCGCCCGACGACGTGACCGCCGCCCTCGCCGCCCTGCCGCTGTGGTCCGGGGACCCCGCCGGCATCGAGCGGCGCCTGGAACTGCCCAGCTTCCGCGCCGCCGTGGACGCGGTGGGAGCGATCGGCGACATCGCCGAGGAGATGGACCACCACCCCGACCTGGACCTGCGCTGGCGCACCCTGCGGGTGGCGGTGGTGACCCACTCCGCCGGCGGGGTCACCGAGCTGGACCTCGAGCTGGCCCGCCGGGTGGACGCGCTCTTCCCCGGCTGATCGCGGTCAGCCGGCCAGCGGGGCGAACAGGTCGACCCGAGTGCCGTCGGGGTCGGCGACGGTCGCGTACCGCTGGCGCGAGGGTGCGGCGCACGGCGGCGTGACCACCGTGTACCGGCGCCCGCCACCCGGTCCGCCAGGGCGTCGACCTGCGCCGCATCGGCACAGCGCACCGCGAAGGCCGAGGTGTTCGCCGGCCGAGGCGGCTCGCCGAGCAGCCCGGTCAACAGCTCCACGCTGTCGAGCATGAGCCGGGCACCGGTCCCCTCGGAGTCCACGTGGTCCGCACCGTCCTCGAACGGCGGGAACGTGAAGCCCAGCAGCTCGTAGAACGCGACGGCGCGCGGCAGGTCGGTGGCGG
Organism: Modestobacter sp.; assembly: GCA_025963425.1. Taxonomy (GTDB): domain Bacteria; phylum Actinomycetota; class Actinomycetes; order Mycobacteriales; family Geodermatophilaceae; genus Modestobacter. Next base: position 2,674 of record JAOPUQ010000207.1, read on the forward strand.
GAACGCCCACCGCGGAGATCTCCATGCCCGAGGTCTGGCAGGGACCGCCGACAGCACGGGCGACGGGGAGAGCTCAGGCCTCGACGGGCAGCACCAGCACCCGCAGCAACCGGTCGGCCTCGGCGTCGGGGTCGGCGGTCAGCCCGGTGTGCACCGGGCCCGGCTGGACGACCGTGCTCCGCGGGGCGGTGAGCCAGCGGAACCGCGGGCCCAGGGCCTCGCGACCGGCCGCACCGACACCGGGGTCGGCCGCGGACACGTCGGCCGCGGCCTGCAGCGCCCGGCCGATGGCCTCGGCGTCCGCGGTCGCGTCCAGGGCCCGCAGCCTGTCGACGTCGAGATGTACGCGCGAGCCGAGGTAGTCCCGCTGCCGGCAGTACACGAGCACCCCGGCGTTGAGGGCCTCACCGCGCTCGACCCGCGGCACCACGCGGAGGACGGCGTACTCGAAGGTGTTCCTCGACCCGTGGCCGCTCATCGCTGCGTCACTCCCTCCGGCGGCGGGGGTCCGAGCCAGGACGGCC